>NZ_CALJAH010000185.1 GCF_938028185.1 uncultured Cardiobacterium sp.
GATGGGGTGGGGCATGGTTGTTGTGGTGTTTGTTGTTGTGGTTTATAGGAAAACTCGTGCCGTACAAAAATGTACTGTCTTCGGCGACGCGCCTTGTCTGAAACTTTCGGTGGACGGCTATACAGAACTTTGTGTGAGTACCGCTATAGCACCAGTCTTGCCATTGTGCGGGGTTGGGGGTTTTGTAATGTTAGTAGCGGTATTGGCGCCCCGCGCGGCGTGGTTATGCGGGGGATGGCTGTGGCTCTATCGTTGTGTTTGGTTGTTTTGATGGGCTTTTTTTGCCAGTCGGCGACGTTTTTGGGTGTGTTGCGACGGGTTTTGTTGGGTCGCCGGGGCAGCGGCAGGTTTTCTGACGCTATCCACCACAGTCTTCCCCCCACGGGGAGAGGGGCTGAGCGGTGGGGGGCGCTGCTTGTCGCCAGCGCAATGGTAGCGCCTCTAATGCGGGCTGATGCCCAGCAGCGTCGCTACCGGGCTGTCGCCACGGGCGAGGTCGGCGGTGGTGCCGTCCCAGGCGATTTTGCCGTCATTGATAACGATGCTGCGCGGCGCGATGCGCAGTGCGTCGTCGATGTTGTGCGTCACCATCAACAGCAGCGGCTGGTGGCGCAGGCAGGTGTCGTCGAGCAAATCCAGCATCTCTACGCGCAGCGCCGGGTCAAGCGCGGAGAAGGGTTCGTCCAAAAGCAGCAGCGGGCGGTCGCGCAGCAGGCAGCGGGCGAGTGCGACGCGCTGTTTTTGTCCGCCGGAGAGTTGTTCGGGCAGGCGGTCAAGCAGCCCGGCGAGGCCGGTTTTTTCAGCAGTTGCTTGCAGTTGCGCGCGCTGGTCGGGCGTGAGTTTGAGGTTGGGGCTTAGGCCGATGGCGATGTTGTCGCGCACGTTCAGGTGGCTGAACAGGTTGTGCTCCTGGTAGAGCATGGAGATGGGTCGTGCGGCGGGCGGGGCGGCGGTGGTGTCCGCGCCGTTTATCAGCAGGCGGCCGCTGTGGGCGGGGAGGAAACCGGCGATGAGGTTGAGCAGGGTGCTTTTACCCGCGCCGCTCGTGCCGAGGATAGCGAGGCGTTCGCCCGCAGCGGCGTGCAGGGTGTAGTGCATTTGGTAGGGCGGGTGGCGCCATTCAAGGTTGTCGAGGGTGAGCATGGGGGCGTTCGATCAGGGTGTAGAGGGCGAGGCTGAGCAGCAGCAGGATGAGCGCGGTGACGTCGCTGGCGTCGGAGCGGTAGGCGTCGAATTGTTGGTAGAGCAGGTAGGGCAAGGTGAGAAAGTCGGCGTTGCCAAAGAGGGCGATGATGCCGAGGTCGCCGAGCGAGAGGATGCAGGCGAAGGCGTAGGCCTGCGCCAGCGGGCGTTTCAGCGCGCGCAGTTCGATGTGTTTCAGGCGGGTGAGTCCGCGCACGCCGAGTCCGGCGCAGAGGCGGTTGTAGTTACTGGCGAGGTCCTGCATCGGCGCGGCGAGGATTTTCAGGGTGTAGGGGATGGCCATCAGGCTGTTGCAGCCGATGATGATGGCGTCGGCGTGGGCTGGCAGGCCAATGGTGCGGCGCAGCAGCAGGAAGATGCCGGTGGCGAGGACGATGCCGGGCATGGCGAGGTTAATCATGCCGCTGGTTTCGAGCAGGTTGGCGGCGAGCGGGCGGCCGCGCAGGCGCAGTTCGCGGCTGCTCCAGAGCAGCATCAGGCAGAGGGTGATGCTGAGCAGCCCGGCGGGCAGGGCGATGCGCAATGAGGTGAGGGTGGCGCGCCAGAGGGCGGGGTCGCGCAGGACTTCGGGCAGGTGGCGGTTCAGGCCGCCGAGGATGACGGCTATCAGCGGCGGCAGCAGGTAGAGCAGCATCGCGCCGATGAGGACGGTGTCGGCGAGACGCGGCCACCAGCCGCGCGGGGTGTCGTGCCAGGGATGGAGGCGACCGGGGACGGTATTGAGATTTTTGGCGAGCATTTGCGCGATGAGGACGAGGCTCAGGCAGCAGGTGATTTGCACCAGCGCCAGCAGCGCGGCGCGGTCGGGCTGGTAGGTGAAGGTCAGCGCTTGGTAGATGGCGAGTTCGATGGTGGTCGCTTTTGGCCCACCGCCGAGGATGAGGATGGTGCTGAAGCTGGTGAAGCAGAGCATATAGACGAGGGCGGCGGTGGGCGGCAGTTGGCGGCGCAGCCACGGCCATTCGACGTGGCGGAAGAACGGCCAGCCGCGCACGCCGAGTTGGGCGGCGAGCTGGCGCTGTTCGCCGGGGATCTGTTCGAGGGTGTTGAGCAAGAGGCGGGTGGCGAGCGGCAGCGCAAAGAATTGGTGCACAAGGAGGATGCCGGTCAGGCCGTAGGGTTTGAATGTCCATTGTCCGCCGAACGCCTGCCAGAGGTGCGCCAGCCAGCCCTGTTTGCCGTACACGCCGATGATGCCGGAGATGGCGACCAGCGTCGGCAGGGCGAGGGTGAGGGTGGCGAAGCGCAGCAGCAGGGTGCGGCCGGGGAAGCGGCGGCGTGCCAGCGCGCGGGCGAGGAAGACGGCGGGGACAACGGCGAGTGCGGTCGCCAGCGTCGCCTGCCAGAAGGTGAAGCGCAACACGCGCCAGAGGTAGGCATCGCCGAGGTACTGCGCCTGCGCGATGCCGCCTTGCAGGATGAGGGCGGTGAGCGCGGCGGCACCGGTGGCGAGGAGCAGGGCGGCGGCGAGGAGGCCGGGGCGGAGCCAGGGGGGGATGGTGGGCATGGTTTTTGCGGGTGATGTCTGAATACGGTTTTATGGCAATCTGCCGTCCGCCATGTATTGCGATGGGGGAATGCCAAGGGTAATGCCGCCTTCTTCCAGCAGATACGCCATATGCGGCCAGAAACAGCCTGCTTCCATCGCAGGTGCGTCTGTGGTTTTCAGGCGGCGTAATAAATCCGCCGCTTCTACTTCCAGACTGTTATCGGGCTTCAGATTGCCTTTTAGCGTATAAATGCTCACCATCCATTGGCAGTAGCTTTGCAGAAAGTGTTCCAATGAATGGTTCGCATAAATAAAAATGCCGTTGAGATTCATCCGGTCGCTGTTAAGCAGATATACCTGCCCCGTTTCATTAAGCACCAGAGCGCCAAAATCACAGACGCCGAAAGCATAAAATGTTTTCCCGTTGGCTTTAATGGTTATTTTCTGGTCGGGATAACGGATAAAGCAAAATCCCGATGGTCTGTGGTCTTCCAGATAGCCATAGAGGTTTTCATGCAAAGTATAGAAATCCATTTTTTCGATATTGCCGTCTGCGGTGGCGGTAAAACCGTAATCAGCCAGGAATTGCAATTTGTCCAGCAGTCTTTTCATGTTTGGATTTTGTCAGGTTGGTGGGAGGAAGCAATTCGGCGACAGATTCGGCAACCGTTGCCGCGACTGCACAAATACGCCTCAAGCCTCCGGCAGCGGCAGCGGGTGGCAGAATGTGCCTTCCGGCAGAGTTTTGCCCTGCGGGTCAATCGCCACCCGCTTGCCGTCTTTCACCGCTTCGACGCAGACACGGTCGCGGCTGCCCGCCCAGTTGTGGCTGAAGGCTTCCGCTTCTTCGTATGCAAAGGGTTGCACGGTTTCGCCTTTGAGGTTGATGTAGCCCCAGCGGTCGCCCTTTTTCACCGGGGCGACGTCAGCGCCGAAGCCGCCCGCGTCGTCGTAGGCGAGCGCGATGAGGGTGTTGCCCTTTTCATCGAGATAGCCGCATTTGCCCGCTTTGCAGGCAACGGTGGTGTAGCCCCGGTTGTCTTCGCGGCGCATGAAGCCGTCCATGCGCTCATATTCGAGCGGCACGACGGTTGCGCCGTGGCGGTCAATCATGCCGTAGCGCCCGGCCTTGCCGACGATGGCGAGTGCGTCGTCGTAGGGAAACAGGCTCACTTGCTCAAATTCCCAGGCGGTGTGCGCCTTGCCCCGGGTATCGACGTAAGCCCAGCGCCCGTCTTTCATCACCGGCGTCAGCGTGTCGGCGACGTAATCGTTGTACACGGCATCAAACTGCGCGGGGACGACGATTTCGCCGCTGCCCGGGTCAAAGAAGCCTTTTTTGCCGTGTTGGCTGAAGACGCCCAGCGCGCCGCAGACGTTGCGATGGATTTCGATGCCCTCGCCTTGCGGCACTTCGAGCGGGGCGGGGCATTCGATGGCGTGGGCATGGGGCGCTGCCAAAAGCAGCGCGGTCAGGATGATTTTTTGCATGAGGTCATTGTCTTGCGGGTTTATGTTTACATACACCTTGAGCGCTCAGGTGTATGTAAAAGAACACTCCCCTCCCCCTGCGGGGGAGGGGACGGGGGGGGGGTTAAGTATTGCTGCCGCCGATGTCGTTTTTGCTATGGCAGGTCGGCCATGAATGGCCGACCTGCGTTTGCAGTTTTGTGAGGATTGCCATAAGCGGCAAACGGGATACCCGCCTTTATTTGCTCACCGCCTGTTGCCATTGCTCAATCCACTGCGGCCGGTTTTTCTCCACCTCGTCCGGGGTGAATTGCAGCGTCTTTTCCGGGCGCGGCAGTTTGGCAAACGCTTCCGGCAACGTCACGTCAGCGGCGGGATAAACCCAGTTGGTGGTGGCGAGCTTGTCCTGGAAGGCGGGGGAAATGAGAAATTCGAGGAATTTCTGCGCCAGTTCGGGATTCTTGCTGGTGCGGGTACGCGCCGCGACTTCCACTTGCAGGTAGTGGCCTTCATCAAACAGGGCGGCGGCGTAATTATCGTTGTTTTCCTTCATGATTTGATAGGCGGGCGAAGTGGTGTAGTACAAGGCCATGTCGCTCTCGCCCTTGCGGAACAGGCCATACGCCTCGCCCGAACCCTTGGCGACAGTCACCGTTTTCTTCGCCAGTTTTTCCCAGGCGGCGGGAGCGCCATCGCCAAACACCTTCTGCATCCACAACATGAAACCCTGCCCCGGCGTGCTCACGCGCGGGTCGGAATAAATCACCGTCCACGGCTCGTTGCTCTCGACCAGTTCATGCAGGCTGTGCGGCGGGTTTTTCAGGCGGGTTTTGTCGTAAACGAAGCCGAACCAGCCATAGTCATACGGCACGAAGACCTTGTCATCCCAGGCGACAGGTAGTTTCAGCTTGCCGGTATCGACCCCGCTCGGCGCGAGCAGGCCGGTATCCAGCGCCGCCTGCATCAGCGTGTTGTCGATGCCGAGGACGACATCGGCGCTGTTCTGCTCGCCTTCCATGCGCAGGCGGTTCAAAATCATCACGCCGTGGTCAAGCGCCGCGTATTTGACTTCGCAGTCGCAGACTTTTTCAAATTCGGCCTTGAGACCGGGACCCGCGCCCCATTCCGTGTTGAAACCGCCGTAGGTATAGACGGTGAGTACCGGCTTGGCGGACGCCGCTGCGGCGATAAGAGAGAGGAAAATCAGAGATTTTTTGAACACGTTGCACCTCGTTTTTGGAAAAAAGACCAGCCGCAACGGGATTGAGCGTCTCAATCCCTACGCCAGCATGATCCGGATCAGGTTCTGCGGGTATTTCTCAGCCGGCTCGCCGACACCCCGTTGAGAACGGCGACATTATATAGGGTCGGAGGCAGTTGTGTGGATTTTTGTGTGTATCTTATGTGGAAATCCTCAAATTAATCGCTAGTAAGGTGAATCATCGTTGTTTGTATTGTGAGGTTATGTGGATTTGGTCGTTCATCCATGTGCAGTGGGGGCGGTTTTGGTATGTGTGCCGTTCATAAAAAACCACCCCGGAGGGCGGTCTTTTCACGGATGCCGGATTATAGCCATCCACCGAAAGTTTCAGACAAGGCGCATCGCCGAAGACAGTACGCGGTTGTACGGCGAGGCGATGCAACACAGTATGAGGCTTTCGGTGGGTGGCTATATTTGATCAGGCTGGCGAAGTAGGTCAGGGTTGTGCGGATTTGCTGTCGCTTGTCGCCGGGGCCTCGCTTGCCGGAGTGATCGCTTCGGTAGCAGCTTTTTCTGCGTCGCTGGCCGCAGCAGCTTCGGCGGGTTTCGGGGCGGCGGTTTCTGTTGCGGGAGCGGTTGCTTCGGCGGCGGGTTTTTCTGCTTCGCTGGTTGTCGCGGCTTCGGCGGTCGCCGGTGCGGCGGTTTCACTCGCAGGAGCAGTCGCTTCGGTAGCAGGTTCTGCCGCTTTTTCTTCCGCCGCTTCTTCTTCGTCCTGGCTCAGCGAATAGACGTAGGCAGCGACGACTTTGATTTTGGCGTCGCCCAGGGTGTCTTTCCACGCAGGCATGACGTTGTTGCGCGGTTGCTGGATTTGGTGTTCGATGAAGGCTTTGAGCGCCGCCGGGTCTTCCGGGTCGTCGGCGTAGAGCCAGGTCTGGTCGGCGAGGTTGATGCCGCCGATGACCGGGTTGCCTTTGCCGTCCGGGCCGTGGCAGGCGATGCAGCTGGTGCTGTAGAGTGCTTTGCCTTTGTCGGCGCGTGCCTGGTCGTGCGGGTAGCCGCCGAGCGAGAGGACGTAGTTGCTGACGTCGTCGAGTTTTTCCTGGTCTTCGGCGCTGGGCGGCTGACCGGGGGTGACGGCTATCAGCGCGCCACCGGGCGGCATCGCGCCGGTGTGGCCGTTGGTGATGGTGTTGATGATGTTTTCCGGTGTGCCGCCCCAGATCCAGTCTTTGTCGGTAAGGTTGGGATAGCTGCCGGGGCTGCCGCCCGCGTCCGAGGCGTGGCAGACGGCGCAGTTTTGCAGGAAGATGCGGCGGCCTGTTGCGAGCGCGTCCGGGTCTTTGGCGAGTTCTTCGACGCTTTTGCCAGCGTAGTGGCGGAAGTATTCGGCGGAGCGGGAGTCAATTTTGCGGCTTTCCTGCTGGTATTGGCCAAGTTGTGTCCAGCCTTTGCTGCCTTTGTACACGCCGGGGTAGAGGAAGAGGTAGGCGATGGCGAAGGCAATCATCAGGTAAAACAGCGACAGCCACCAGCCCGGCATCGGGTTGTTCATTTCTTTGAGGTCGCCGTCCCAGGTGTGGTCGATGATTTCGCCTTCTTTGGCGTCGCCGCCCGCCTTGATGTGGGTCGTCCAGTACACCAGGCCGATGTAGCCGAGGATGTGCAGCACGGTGACGGCTGCGATGAAGATGCTGACTGCGGTCATTTGTTTTGCCTCTTGTTTTGTGCTGTGTCTGCCGGGTGCCGCGGGTGGATGGGGGCGTCGTTTTCGTCCTTGAGGGCGAGTTTTTCGGCATCTTCGTAGGGCTTGCGCCGCTGCGGCAGGTAGAGGATGACTACCATCAGGATGAAGGATGCGAAGAGGACGACGGTGGTGTATTTGACCCAGGCGATGCCGGCGGCTGTCATGTTCTGTTACCGGTTCTGTTCTTTGAAGGCGACGCCCAGGCCTTGCAGGTAGGCGACGAGTGCGTCCATTTCGGTTTTGTCTTTGAGTTTTTCCTTGACGCTTTCAACGTCCGCCTCGGTGTAGGGTTCACCCAGTTTTATTTTGGTGCGGATGCTGTTTTCGGTGAGGGTGATGTCTGCCGGGGTTTTGTTCAGCCAGGGGTAGGCGGGCATATTGGATTCGGGAACGACGCTGCGCGGGTCGGTGAGGTGTTTGTGGTGCCAGTCATCGCCGTATCGGCCACCGACGCGGGCGAGATCCGGCCCGGTGCGTTTGGAGCCCCACATGAAGGGGCGGTCGTACATGGATTCTTCGGCGACGGAGTAGTGGCCGTAGCGCTCGGTTTCCCAGCGGAAGGGGCGGATCATTTGCGAGTGGCAGCCATAGCAGCCTTCGCGCACGTAGATGTTGAATCCGGCGAGGCGCAGCGGGTCGTAGGGTTTGACGTAGCCGTCTTCCGGGCGCAGTTTTTGGTCGAAAAACAGCGGCACGATTTGCACGAGGCCGCCCCAGATGACGGCGAAGAAGGTGAGGATGCCGAGGATGACGACGCTTTTTTCGATGCGTTCGTGGCTCATGAGGTTCATGCGGTTCTCCTTGTTCTCAGGCGGGTTGCGCTTGCAGTTGGGCAGCGGGCTGTTTGCCGCTGGCGACGGTACGCCAGCAGTTGTACGCCATCAGGCACATACCGCTTAAGAAGAAGCAGCCACCGAGGAAGCGGACGAAGTAGAAGATGTATTTTTTGCCGAGGATTTCGATGAAGGTGTAGGTGAGGCTGCCGTCGGCGGTGGTTTCGCGCCACAAGAGGCCTTCCATGATGCCCGCGACCCACATCGAGGTGACGTAGAGGACGATGCCGATGGTCGCCAGCCAGAAATGCACGAAAATCAGGCGGGTGGAGTACATTTCCGTCTTGCCGTAGAGGCGCGGCAGCATATGGTAGAGCGAGCCCATCGTTATCATCGCCACCCAGCCGAGCGCGCCGGAGTGGACGTGACCGACCGTCCATTCGGTGTAGTGCGACAGCGCGTTCACTTCCTTGATGGCCATCATCGGTCCTTCAAAGGTACTCATGCCGTAGAAGGCGAGTGCGACGAAGAGGAAGCGGATGATGGGGTCGGTGACGAGTTTGTTCCAGGCACCGGAGAGGGTCATCATGCCGTTAATCATCCCGCCCCAGGACGGTACCCAGAGGATGACGGAAAACGCCATGCCGAGCGACTGCGTCCAGTCCGGCAGCGCGGTGTAGTGCAGGTGGTGCGGCCCCGCCCACATATAGATGGAAATCAGCGCCCAGAAGTGGACGATGGAAAGGCGGTAGGAGTAAATCGGGCGGCCAGCCTGTTTCGGCACGAAGTAATACATCATGCCGAGGAAGGCGGCGGTGAGGAAGAAGCCGACGGCGTTGTGGCCGTACCACCACTGCGCCATCGCATCGACCGCCCCGGCGTACACCGGGTAGGAATGCAGCCAGTCAATCGGCAGGGCGAGGTTGTTGAAAATATGCAGCACGGCGACGGCGATGATGTAGGCGCCGTAGAACCAAAGGCCGACGTAAATGTGTTTCTCGCGGCGCTTGCCGATGGTGAAGAAGAAGACGTAGCCATAGGCGACCCAGACCACGGCGAGGGCGACGTCCAGCAGCCACGGCAGTTCCGCGTATTCCTTGCTTTGCGAATAGCCGAGGACGTAACTCAGCACGCCGAGTACCAGCACGGTCTGGTAGCCGTAGAAGGTGAAGGCGGCGATTTTGTCGGAGACGAGGCGGACGCTACAGACGCGCTGCACGACGTAATACGACGTGGCAAAGAGCGCGTTGCCGCCAAAGGCGAAGATAACGCCGCTGGTATGCACCGGGCGCAGGCGGCCATAGGACAGGAAATCAATGCCGCCGAACAGCGTCGGCCAGCGCAGTTGCGCGGCGATAATGACGCCGACCAGCATCCCGACGATGCCGAAGACAATCGCTGCCCAGGTGAACTGTTTGACGACGCGGTAGTTATAGGGAGTATCCGTAGTCATCAGAATTACCTCATCATGGATTCGTTTATATAAAAGGAAATACCGGTTAATGCCCGAAAAGTGTTATCAGGATAGCATTCCGCTACCGCCTTAACAATCATTCACGCGCAGATTTTTTTTCGTAACCTGCGGTTATCGTTGGAAATAAGACCATGATAGTCTTATTTGGGAATCGTGTTTGGCTTAATTGAAATTAAAAATAACGGCGGTGATTTTCGGAATGGTCTGGCGAATGGCGTTAATGTTTGCCGGGCATAAAAAATCCGCCGGAAGGCAGCGGAAAAGGCGGAAAAATTTTGCCGAAAATGACAGTAACCGGGCGACGCGCCTGCCCTGTTTACGGCGTATGGCTCCCTCACGACGACTGAAAACGCAGGCGCAAGTCGTCGGCGGTGTCGCCTTGTAGCATCCAGACGGAAGTATTTGCCAGCGGCAGGCCGCTTTGAAAACGGCGGAAAGCGGTCATGTCCGTCGGCGTTTCCGCAGCAAAACCGAGCAGCCGCCAAGCGAGCAGGCCAATCCAGATACCGTGACCAAAAAGCAGACTGCCATCCTCAAGCTGCGGGTAATGAGCGAGGAAAGCGCTGATGCGGCGGTTGAAAGCGACGAAGCTGTCCGCGCCCGCGCCAGTACATTCCTGCGGGTCGGCACGCTGCCAGTAGGCATCCGCCAGCGGACGACGCGCAGCGCCGTCCATGCCGCGAATCCGCTCAAACGCGAGGCAGGAAAATTCGTTGAGCAGCGGCAAGACCTGCGGGGTGATGCCGTGCGCACTGCACCAAGGCGCGGCGGTTTGCTGGGTACGGCGCAGCTCGGAGACGTAAACGTGGCGGCTGGACGGCAGCCGGGCAACGAGCGCTTGTGCCTGTTTTTGTCCCCATGGCGAGAGGGCGATGTCGCGCTCTGGTTTGCTGATGCCGCCAGCGTTGGCTTCGCTTTCGGCGTGGCGGATGAGGTAGAGGGTTTTCATGCTGTTATGGTTAATGCTGATTCGGCAGTGAGGGAAACGCTGCGATGCGGTTTTATAGCAATACGGACAAAGTTCTGTACAAGGCGCGACGCAACACCGGACAGGGCTTTGTAGGAATTGCTATATATTGTCAGAAGCGGTAACTGACGCCGATGGCACCAAAGCTGGAGCTGTTCGCCAGCGGGCCTTCAAATTCGCGGCTGCGCCAGTTGACGGTGTAGCTGATGCGGAAGTTTTTGTGGTTGTAGGCCGCGCCGAGGGCGATGTCGTGGACGAAGGGGCGTTTATCGACGCGGTGGCTGTCTTTCCAGGTGTTGCCGTCGAGGAAGATGTTGCGCGCCATCAGCCGCGCGTCGTAGCCGAGAAACGCCATCCAGCCGTGGCCGTCGGTGTATTCAAAGTAGCCGCTGCCGGGAATGGCCGGGCGAACGCGCACCGGCTGCGTCTGCCAGCGCAGGTTGGCGGGGGTGAGGTCGATGGTGAATCCCGCGTTGGCGTAGGTGTAAACGTTGCCGAGGGTGACGCCGACGTGCGGGGCGAAGCGCGCGTGCAGGCTTTTGCCGAAATCGGCGGTGTAACGCCCCGGCCAGGAGCGCTCCCACGAGAGCATGACGGCGGGTTCGTCGCGCAGTTGGTATTTCCAGCCGTGCGGCTGGTAGTCGGCGTGGATGAGGCGGTGAAATTTGTCCTGAATGAACTCGCCCTGCGCCGACGGCCCAATCCAGCCGAGGGTGAGCTCAACGTCGTCCATGCGCCGCCCGGTGATGGTGCTCAGCCCCGCCGAGCCATAGACAAAGGCGGCGTAGGGACGGTCACGCGGGTCGATGGTGTCGCGGTCAATGTCGCTTGGCGTGTAGAGGTTGTGACCGAAGGAGAAGTAGCTGCTGGTGGTTTTGTTGACCTCGAAGGTGGGCACGAGGCGGTCAATCCAGTCCACGTAGAAAGGCTGGTCGGCACCGACGTTGAACCAGGTAAGACGCAGGCCGTTGGTGTAGTCGCGGTCGTAGCCGCTGCCGAACTTGTCGTTTTCGATATTGAGGGTGAAGAAGCGCTCGTTGCTGCGCAGAATGTGATCGGGCAGTTCGTTCACGATGGGTTCGCGCGGTTTTTCCACGGTCACTTCCGGTGTTTGCAGGACGACGTCGCCGCTTTTGCCGTCCTTGGGCGGAAACAGTTGGCGCCAATGGTTGACGGGTTCGGCGTGCGCGACGCCGGTCATCAATAAAATCAGCAGGATGAAACGCATCATGGTCTCCGGTGAATGAGCAGCACACTCTAACCGAATCCGCCGCCGCGCGGTAGCGGCAAATTGACATTTCCGGGGGCTATCCGTATGATTGCGCGCTTTGAATTTTCCCCAGGAGCATTAAAAATGTCGAAAAGAACTTTCCAGCCGAGCAACCTCTCCCGCAAGCGTACCCACGGCTTCCGCGCCCGTATGGCAACCAAAAATGGCCGCCAGGTTCTGAAGCGCCGCCGCGCCAAGGGACGCCACCGCCTGACCGTGTAACCGCGGCCAGTGCAGCGTGAACACGTCATTTCCCCGCACGGCGAGACTGACGCAGCGCGCTGACTTCGACCACGTATTTCAAGCCCCTGAACGCAAAAGCAGCGACCGCTGTTTTACCGTTCTGGGGCGTTGTCGTCTGCAAGGCGGGGCGGCGCGGCTGGGGCTGGTCATCGCGAAAAAGCAAATCCGCCGCGCGCACGAGCGCAACCGCATCAAGCGGCTCATCCGCGAAAGTTTCCGCCACCTGCCCGCCCGTGAAAAAGAGGCGCTGGACATCATCGTCATCGCCCGCCACGCCGCCGAAACACACGACAACGCTGCCATTGCCCGCCTCCTCGCCCGCCACTGGCAGCGTCTTTTCCCATGAAAAAACTGCTGATTGGCGCCATCCGCCTTTACCGCAAAACCTTGAGCCCATTTATCGGGCAACAATGCCGCTTCGAGCCGACCTGCTCACACTACGGCGAAGAAGCCATCGAAAAACACGGCGCGCTGCGCGGTTCCATCCTGACCGTGTGGCGCATATTACGATGTGGCCCCTGGTGCAAGGGCGGCTACGATCCCGTTCCCGAAACCTTCCTGGTGAAGCATGAAAAACAACCCTAAACTGCTTTTGTACATCGCGGCCGCCTTCATCGCCTTCCTGCTCTGGCAGAAATGGCAAATTGCCCACCTGCCACCCGCACCGCCTCCAGCCAGCGCCAGCGTTCCCGCTGCGACTGATGTTCCTGTCAGCAACAACAACGGTGCTGACGTACCCGCAGCCAGCAGCAGTGGTGACGGCGACGTCCCCGGCGACAACCCGCAAGCCGCTGACAACGGCGCCATCATCCACGTCAAAACCGACGTCCTCGAACTGGACATTGCCAGCAAGGGCGGCACCATCATCCGCGCCGACCTGCCCGCCTACCCCGAAACCAAAAACGGCGGCAAACCGCTCGCCCTGCTCCACACCGAAAACCCTGGCCGCTTCCTCCTGCAAAGCGGGCTGACCTCCAGCGACAGCAAAGCGCCGAGCCACCTTGACACCTTCAGCAGCACCGCCAGCAGCTACACCCTCGCTGACGGAGAGGACACCCTCGCCGTACCGCTCACCTGGCAAGAAAACGGCATCACCGTCAATAAAACCTACACCTTCAAGCGCGGTGCCTACGACTTCGCCCTCGAACAAAAAATCCAGAACGACAGCGACAAAGCCTGGCGCGGCAACGCCTACCAACAATGGGTCTTCGGCCAGCCCGCACCGTCCAAAGGCCTCGGCCAAGTCGCCACCTTCACCGGCGCGGTGATGTCCTACGACGACGACCCCTACGAAAAAATCAAACTCGGCACCGCCTTTGAGACCCAAAGCCAGACCGGCTGGGTGGCGATGATCCAGCACTACTTCCTCGGCGCCATCGTCCCGCCGCAAGGCCAGCCGCAGACTTTCTTCAGCAAAAACTACAACAACAGCAGCGACCACTACGCCGGTATCATCGGCGCCGCGAGCGAAGTCGCCCCCGGTGGCAGCACCAGCTTCACCAGCAAAATCTACATCGGCCCGAAAATCCAGCACGATCTGAAAGCCGTCGCTCCGAACCTCGACAAAACCGTCGATTACGGCTTCCTCTTCATGATCGGCCAGCCGATGTTCTACGTCATCAACTTCATCCACGGCATCGTCCACAACTGGGGCTGGGCCATCATCATCACCACCCTGCTCATCAAGCTGCTCTTCTTCGCCCCGTCCGCCTGGGCCTACAAATCCATGGCGAAAATGCGCCGCCTCGGCCCGGAAATGCAACGCATCAAAGAGCGCTACGGCGATGACCGCCAGGCCGCCAGCATGGCGATGATGAAACTCTACAAAGACGAAAAAGTGAACCCGGCCAGCGGCTGCCTGCCGATGCTGCTGCAAATCCCCTTCTTCATCGCCTTCTACTGGGTGCTGGTCGAATCCGTCGAACTGCGCCACGCGCCGTGGCTCGGCTGGATACAAGACCTCTCAGCGATGGACCCCTACTACATCCTGCCGATCATCAACGCCGCGCTGATGTTCCTCCAGCAAAAACTCAACCCGCCGCCGCCGGATCCGACCCAGGCGAAAGTGATGATGATGCTGCCGCTCGTCTTCGGTGTGATGTTCATGTGGTTCCCCTCCGGCCTTGTCCTCTACTGGACGGTGAGCAACGCCTTCGGCATCGTCCAGCAATACATCATGAACAAACGCTACGGCGAACGGCAACCGGGACAACACCACCATCACGCCAAAGGAAACAAAGCCTGATGGCCGCCCGCGACACCATAGCCGCCATCGCAACGCCGCCCGGAACGGGCGGCGTTTCCATAATCCGCATCAGCGGACGCGACGCGCTCGCCATCGCCGCGCGCATCAGCGGCATTACTCCGTCGCCGCGCCGCGCCACCCTCGCCCACATCCGCGACGCGCACGGCGACACCCTCGACCAGGCGCTCCTGCTCTACTACCCCGCGCCGCACTCCTACACCGGCGAAGACACCCTCGAAATCCAGGGACACGGCGGCATCGCCGTCACCCAGGCGGTGCTTGCCGCCGTGCTCGATGCAGGTGCGCGCCTCGCCGAGCCGGGCGAATACACCCGTCGCGCCTACCACAACGGCAAAATCGACCTTGCCCAGGCAGAAGCCATCGCTGACCTCATCAACGCCCGCTCACAAGCAGCAGTCAAAGCGGCAAACCGCTCGCTGCAAGGCGACTTCTCGCGCGAAACCGACGCTCTTGCCGCCGAGCTGCTCGCGCTGCGCACCTACATCGAAGCGGCGCTGGACTTCCCCGAAGAAGAAATCGACTACCTACAAGAAGGCGACATCACCGCCCGCCTGCAAGCGTGGGGCGGGCGTCTGCACGCCCTCTTGGCGCGCAGCCGGCAAGGGCGGCTGATGAACGACGGCATCAACCTCGTCATTGCCGGCAAACCGAACGCGGGCAAATCCAGCCTGCTGAACGCGCTCGTCGGCGAAGAACGCGCCATCGTCACCGCACAAGCAGGCACCACGCGCGACATCGTGCGCGAAACCGTGCTGATACACGGGATGCCGGTGAACATCCTCGACACCGCCGGCCTGCGCGAAGCGGACGACCTCATCGAACAAGAAGGCATCCGCCGCACCCGCCACGCGCTGAGCCAGGCCGACCTCATCCTACTGCTGCGCGACGGCAGCGCGCTCGATGACACCAGCGGCGACGAAGCCCTGCCCGCAAGCGTCCCGCTGCTGCTCGCCTACAACAAGGCCGACCAAACCCCGCCCGCCGTACAGGCACAACACACGGACGGCCTCTGGCTCTCGGCAAAAACCGGCGCGGGCATCGACGCCCTGCGCGACGAAATCGCGCACAGGGTGGGGCGCGACGAGCGCGAAGAAAGCCCGTACATCGCCCGCGAACGCCACCTGCGCGCGCTGCAACAGGCAGAAGCGCATTACCACGACGCCCTCACCCAACTGCGCAGCACACAAAACGGCGAACTCATCGCCGAAGAGCTGCGCCTTGCCCACGAAGCATTGGGCAGCATCACCGGCGCGGTCAGCAGCGACGACCTGCTCGGTCACATCTTTTCTTCCTTCTGCATCGGCAAATAGCGCCCATAAAAAAGCCACGGCAAGCCGTGGTGCAATCTGCATAAATGCCGCTCGTAAAAAACGCCGGTTACCCGGCGTTTTTTGTTGACTAAGCGGTTACTGAATGTCGCCGCGCGTGCCGTGGAAGCCGATATATTCAACGGTGTCATCATTAGTGACAGTGCCAAGAATTTCTTCCGCGCCGTACCCAAAGAATCTGGCATCGTATTCCATTGATTTTCCTACCGTACTGGCTTTACCTTCTATTTTGGCGCCATTACCATTGCCATTGCCAATCTTGGCCGGATGCAAGGTGATGTTGCCGTAGCGGCTCAACCCTTGAATTTGTCCTTCGCCCTGTTTGGCACCGAAATCAACGTGATAGGTGAGCGTGCCACGGTCACTGATGTCAAAGGCGACACCGTTATAGGTAGCCTTGCCGGAGGCCGGTATCTGCTCCGCCCGGGTCGCTACACCATAATGTCCAGCGGAAGCCCAAACGCCTTCTTCATGGGTGCGGGCGGTAAAAATGCCGCTACGGAAGCCCCGATAGCTGCGTACTGTCGCAGCGTCGTTGTCATTAGTATTCGCGAAATAGAAATTGCCGGGGAGAGAAGCAAAGCCGGCGGGCAGACTGCGTCCGTCAATGCGCATGGCGTCAGCAGTTGCATCCTGGATCGTTTTACCCGCGACGGTAAGGCGGAAAGGTTCAGGATCGCCTGACCAATTCATCGTATCAGAGGACACTTGACTGACCTCAAATGCCTGTTTTTCCTGGGCGGAAAGCTCATCGCGCGGGCTGTTTACAGCGCTGTTTACACTATTGTCATCGCCGCCACCACCACCACAGGCGGCGAGCAGGCAGGGAAGCAGTGCCAGTGCAAGAGTTTGGGGTAATATCTTCATTTAATAAATCCTTTTTTTGTTGGATGGACAGGAAAGCGGGGCAATCGCCCCTCGCGAGAAATTATCATCCTTTTTCCGTCCGCCTGCCATAGGCGACGAGATTTTTTCAGCAAAAGTCGCCGGTTGGCGACGGATCCTGCCCGTTTACATACACCATAGCGGGAGAGGTGTATGTATAGCCAGCCACCGAAAGTTTCAGACAAGGCGCGTCGCTGAAGACAGTGCGCATTGTACGGCGCGGGTTTCGGTGGATGGCTATAAATGGCAAGATTCGCCGCATCAGCCGTGGTCAATCGCCGTGCGCAGTTTGGCGTTGTCCGTTTCGTACAGCGCCCCGGCGCGCACCACCAAGAGCGGGTCAATCGCGCCAATTTGCGCGTTGTCTTTTTCCTGATAGGGGATGCGGCTCAGGACGTAGCGCATCGCGTTCAGCCGCGCGCGTTTTTTGCAGTTGGACTTGACCACAATCCACGGGCTTTCGGCGGTGTCGGTGTGGAAGAACATCGCCTCTTTCGCTGCGGTGTAGTCGTCCCATTTGTCCACCGAGGCTTTGTCCATCGGGCTTAATTTCCATTGTTTCAGCGGGTGCGCCTCGCGCTCCTTGAAGCGGCGGCGCTGTTCGTCCTGGCTGACGGAAAACCAGAATTTGATGAGGATGATGCCGCTGCGGACGAGGTTGCGCTCGAAATCCGGCACTTCGCGCATGAATTCGTCGTATTCGGCCGGGGTGCAGAAGCCCATGACGCGCTCGACCCCGGCGCGGTTGTACCAGCTGCGGTCAAACAGCACGATTTCGCCATGCGTGGGCAGGTGCTGCACGTAGCGCTGGAAGTACCACTGGCCGCGCTCGGCGTCGGTGGGTTTTTCAAGGGCGACCACGCGCGCGCCGCGCGGGTTGAGGTGCTCCATGAAGCGCTTGATGGTGCCGCCCTTGCCGGCGGCGTCGCGCCCTTCAAAGAGGATGACGATGCGCTGTCCGGTTTCTTTCACCCATTTTTGCAGTTTGAGCAGCTCGACTTGCAGGTGGTATTTCTGCTTTTCGTAGTTTTTGCGGCTCATCCGGTTTTTGTAGGGGTACACGCCTTCGCGCCAGCCTTCGACCAGTTCGTCATCCGGGCGCAACACGCCGTCTTCCGCCACCGGCGTGCTGTGGCGGAGGAACATCCGGTGCAGTTTTTCCAGATCGTCGGGCGAGAAGCTGGCGAGGACGGTATCGAGGTAGCTGCCCGGCTCGCCCATGCGGCCATCGGCGATGTCGCGGCTGATGATGTCACGCAGCGCTTCCGCCTGGCTGTCTTCGGCGCGCTGTGTTTTCGTGCTGATTTCATGGGCTTCCACCTGCGACGAGCCGGGTTTGCCAATCGGCTCAACGTCGATGATTTTTTCCATGACGGGCGCGGTGGCCTGGCGCGGCTTGCGGGCGGGGGATTTTTTCTCGGCTGTCATAAAGTCTCCTTACAGTTTCAATGGATGATGGCGCGATATTAACCGCTAACGCGCCCGCACTCCAGCGCGGCGGCGGCTTTGCGGACGATAAAAAGCCCCGCCGGGGCGGGGCGGGGCAATGACCGTTGCTTCAGGCTTTTTTCAACAGCCTTTGCTACGGCAATGTTTGATTCAATTTTCTTTGCCCATACTGCGTGCGGTTGTTTCCATTGTTGCGCTGTTTCGGCAATGGTTTCGCAACACCGTACAAGACGATACTGCGACAAAGCGGTTTATTTATTTTTTTCCGGAGCTTTGCTCAATCCGCAAGCAATTTCTACCTGATTGTTCTTTTCGTCCAATTTGGCTTTTTCTGCCGAGAGGTCCGCATTCGGGTTGCCAATTTCTTTTTCCATCAGTGCAAGATTGGCTTCCATATCCATTTTTTCGACGACACATTTGCAGGCTTCTTTTTTGTCTTTACCTTCTTTGCTGGTGCATTCGTCGATAAAGGCTGTTTTTAATTCTTCCGGATGTTGGTGCAGTTTGGCCATGAATTTTTTGGCCAATGCTTCTTTGGTCGGTTTTTTGCCGCTGGCCTGTGCTTCGGCAATGACTTCCGGCAATATTTCGTTGCCGACTTTTTCAATCAGCGCATCAACTGCACTGGGGTTGCTGTTTGCTGCTGCAGCGGTGAGGTTGATACTGCTGAGCATCAGAGCGACAAGGGCGGATTTCAGGATGGTTTTCATGTGTACTCCGGTATTAGAGGCAATCAAGGGAAGGGGTTATGGCAGGACGGCAGAGACAACAAAACCCCGCAGGGCGGGGTTTTGTCGGCGGGCAATCAACCTTTTTTGCCAGTCATTTCTTTCATGGCTTTTTCGGCGGCTTCTTTGGCGACTTTGATGTCAAGGTCGCAAGCCTTGTAATTTTCTTCGGTTTTGGCTTCCAGCGCCTTGACGGCTTCGGTTTGCTGGTTTTGCGGGTCAGCCATTTGTTTTTCCATCAGGTTGAATACGGCTTCATAGTCGGTTTTGTCGGTAACACACTGACAATTACTGGCTTTGTCTGCACCGTAAAGGGTGGTGCAGTCTTCGGTACCGGCTTTTTTCATTTCGTCCTGGTTGGCACGCAGTTTTTCGACCAGTTTTTTACCAACGGATTCCGGGGTCGGTTTGCCACCGTCTTTCATCACTTCCTGCATGACTTCCAGTCCGATTTTTTGGCCAAGCTCCTGGGATTTTTTGCCCATGCCGACGTCTTGTGCGCTTGCAGCGAGGGTAACGCCTGCGAGAAGCAGGGCAGCCAGTGAGGTTTGCATCAGTTTTTTCATGTGAGACACCTTTTGCTATGTGTAAACGGAACATTCTCCGCAGCCGGAGAACGCGGCAAATTGTAAGCGATTTGCCTGTTGCTACGGGAATTTTATTGAGCAATCAACCTTTTTTGCCAGTCATTTCTTTCATGGCTTTTTCGGCGGCTTCTTTGGCGACTTTGATGTCAAGGTCGCAAGCCTTGTAATTTTCTTCGGTTTTGGCTTCCAGCGCCTTGACGGCTTCGGTTTGCTGGTTTTGCGGGTCAGCCATTTGTTTTTCCATCAGGTTGAATACGGCTTCATAGTCGGTTTTGTCGGTAACACACTGACAATTACTGGCTTTGTCTGCACCGTAAAGGGTGGTGCAGTCTTCGGTACCGGCTTTTTTCATTTCGTCCTGGTTGGCACGCAGTTTTTCGACCAGTTTTTTACCAACGGATTCCGGGGTCGGTTTGCCACCGTCTTTCATCACTTCCTGCATGACTTCCAGTCCGATTTTTTGGCCAAGCTCCTGGGATTTTTTGCCCATGCCGACGTCTTGTGCGCTTGCAGCGAGGGTAACGCCTGCGAGAAGCAGGGCAGCCAGTGAGGTTTGCATCAGTTTTTTCATGTGAGACACCTTTTGCTATGTGTAAACGGAACATTCTCCGCAGCCGGAGAACGCGGCAAATTGTAAGCGATTTGCCTGTTGCTACGGGAATTTTATTTTGTGCCTGCCGGGTTTTGCGTATCATGCACGGCAAAGTGTTACCGGAGAGTTTGTATGAACCGTCGCGCGGCGTTTTCCCGCGATTTGTTGGCAGAATTGCCCCTGTGGGAGCAGAAAGGCTGGGTTTCAGCGGAGCAGGCGACGCTGTTACGCGGGCAGTATGCGCTGGCGACGCCGCAGTCGGGCGCATGGTGGCAGTTGGTGCTGTCGCTGTTTGCCATGCTTTGCGTCAGCGCCGGGGTGATTGCGCTGTTTGCCGCCAACTGGGCGGTGTTGTCGCGCGAGGTGCGGGTGGTGCTGTCGCTGACGCCGCTGGCGCTGGCGCAGTTGGCGTTGCTGTATGCGATTTTTGCGCGACCGCTGAATGCTGCCTGGCGTGAATGCAGCGCGCTGGTGCTGGCGCTGGCGGTGGGCGCGGCGATTGCGCTGGTGGCGCAGACGTATCATATTGAAGCCAATCCGCCTGTTTTTTGGCGCACCTGGATTTTGCTGGCGCTGCCACTGCCGTTTTTGACGCGCAGTTGGGCGGCGGCGTTTTTTGTTGCCTTTCTTGTGCACGTGTTTGGTTTTGCCACGCTTGACGGCGGACTGTTTTTCCACGACGGCTTTTCGCCGTGGGAGTATCCCGCCGCGATGCTGGTACTGCTGGCGCTGTTGTTGTGGCAACGCCAGCGCGGCGAGCCGTACCGCTGCCAGTCCCTGGCCTGGCGCACGTTTGCTGCCGGGAACGGGCTGGCGTTTGCCCTGGCGCTCTGTACGGAGGGGACGCACGGTTATTTTCTGCCGGTCTGGATTTGTCTTGCCTCATGGTATCTGGCGGCGCGCACGCTTGGCTGGCGCAACGCGATGGCCATTATTTTTCAGCTGGTTCCCGCCGTTATCCTGCTCTTTCCGGAGTGGTTGAGCGACGGTCATACCGACGACAGCCTACGCCTTGTTCTCGCCCTGACGCCGCTTACCGCCGTCAACGCCGCGCTGCTCATCTTCGCCCTGTGCCGCTGGAAGCAGCTCACCTGGTGGGATGCCGCCTTTGCCACGAGTGGCGTGCTGCTCTATTTCCTCGGTGAACAGCGCGAGACGCTCGGCCAGGCGTGGCCGTGGCTGCCGACGCTGTTCGTCGTCGTCCTCGGTCTGTGGCGGGCGCGGCTGGCGCTGGACCACAGCCTGTTTGTCGTCAATGCCGCGCTGATTTGGGTACTAATGGCGCTCTTTGCCCGCTTCGTCGCCGACGAACTGCCGCTGTGGCTGAAAGGCACGGTCTTTATCGGCGCCGGTGCCGCCTTCTTTATCCTCAACCTGCGTCTGGCGCGCCGCCCGCAGGCGGTCGCAACCACGCCGGGAGAAAAATCATGAAACGCCTTGCCCTCCTTCTGCTGCTGCTCCCGCTCTTTGCGCTGCAATGGGCGGTACCCATCAGCCAAATCATGCGCGGCGAAACCATCCTCCGCGACGGCACGGCGCTGCGGCTCGCGCTGCAACCCGTTGACCCCTACGACGTCATGCGTGGCCGCTACCTCGCCCTCTCCTTCCCGGAAAGCGCACGCGAACACAACCTGCCGGAAGGCCTCGGCGCGGGCGACACCCTCTACGCCGTTCTCGGTGCCGACCCGACCGGCCTCGCCCACATCACCCGCTTGAGCCGCGAACCGCAGGAAAGCGCATTCGCCTGGAAAATCCCGGCGAGCGCCAAACCGGGCGAAAAAATCCGCATTGACATCCCCCTCACCCGCTTCTACCTGCCGGAAGACGATGCCACCAGCATTGACGACGCCCTGCGCTGGCGTGGCGATGGCAGCCGCCCGCAAGTGGCGGCAAGCCTCGGCGTGCGGGTCAAGGATGGCACCATCGTTGCCGAAAGTCTGTGGCTGGACGGGCAGCCGTACCGCGACTGGCTGCGCGCACACGCGACAGAAGAAGCGGCGCAGCAACAGCCATGAAAAAAGCCGGATTTGCTCCGGCTTTTTTATAGCCATCCACCGAAAGCCTCATACGGTCAGCGGTGCGCCTTGTCTGAAACTTTCGGTGGATGGCTATATAAACGGTCCCCTCAAATAGCGCGGTCGTCAAACAGCGGCACGCGACACTTCGCGCTCATCGTCTCCACATAGCGGCGGATTTCCGGCGGGTAAGCCACGCCCTTGACCATGGTGAGGTTGCGCAGCAGCGGGAAGGTGATGATGTCTTCGTAGCCGAGGCGCGCGCCGAGGTGGTCAGGCACGGTGATGAGCGGCAGCAGCGCGGGTAGGTCGGCGTGCAGGCGGGCGAGCAGTTCGTCGCTGCGCGCCAGGTTTTCGGCAAAGTCGCCGTAGGCCGCGCTTTTTTTCGCGGTGTAGTAGGCGCGCGCCGATTCGGTCGCAAATTCGGGCAGGCCGATGCGGGTGCTGCGCGGCGAGAGCAGTTGGTTGCTGTAGGCGTTTACCGTGTCCAGCCACGCTTGCAGCGCGGGGCGGATGGTGTCGTCGAGGCGTTCGCCGCCCGCGTATTCGTCAAGATAGCGGACGATGTCGAGGCTTTCGCCCATCGCCGTGCCGTCTGCCTTGATGAGGATTGGCACCATTTTTTTGCCAACAAGGCCGATCGGGGTCGCCTCATCATCATTCGCCAGCGGGATTTGTTCGACGTCCACCAAGCCGCGCAGGCCGATTATCATGCGGGCGCGGGTGCAGAAGGGGCAGTGGTCGTAGTAGTAGAGTTTCATGGGTGTCTCCGGTTTTAGGGATGCTGTAGGTCGGGCATTTATGCCCGACACGGGATAATGTCGGCCATAAATAGCCGACCTACGTCAGGGTTTTCCGGTCGCGGTGCTCCACGTGCAGCCCCGGGAAATCCGGCTTGAGCCGCGCGGCGAGTTGTTCGGTGACATAGACGCTGCGGTGCTGGCCGCCGGTGCAGCCGATGCCGATGGTGAGATAGGCGCGGTTGCTGCCCTGGACGAAGGCGGGCAGCCAGGTTTTGAGATAGGCGGCGGTATCGGCGACGAAGCGGCGCGGTTCGTCGTATTGTTCGAGAAAGGCGATGACCGGCGCGTCGCTGCCGCTGTAGGCGCGGATGGCCGGGTCCCAGTAGGGATTGGGCAGGAAGCGCACGTCGAAAAGGAAGTCGGCATTGACCGGGGTGCCGTGTTTGAAGCCGAAGGATTGCAGGGTGATGATGAGCGCCGGGGCGGTATCGCCGAGGACGGTGCGCAGCCGGTCTTTGAGCTGATAGACGCTGTAGCTGCTGGTGTCCAAAATGATGTCGGCGAGGTTCATCAGCGGGTTGAGCAGATGCCGTTCGTATTCAATCGCTTCCGGCAGTGCGCGCGCGCTTTCGGCGCGGATGTGCAGCGGGTGCGGACGGCGCGTTTCGCTGTAGCGGCGCACGAGGACGTCGGTGTCGGCGGTGAGAAACAGGATTTGGATGTCGGCGTATTGGCGCAGTGCGCGGATTTTCTCCGGCAGGGCGGCGAGGTCGGCGGCGTTGCGCGAGTCCATCGCCACCGCCACCGGTTGCGCCTGCTCGCTGGCGAAATCGCGCACGAGGCTGTCGAGCAGGGCGCTGGGCAGGTTGTCGATGCAGTAGTAGCCGAGGTCTTCGAGGGTATCCAGCGCGATGGTTTTGCCTGCGCCAGCCAGGCCGGTGATGATGAGCATGGTGGTTTAATCTCCTTATATCTTGATGATGCCCGCATTTTAGGCGTATCCCGCCGGGTTTGCACGGGGCGGCGGTGTATAATCTCCACAAATTTCCACACGTCAACACGAGGTAAACACAATGACCACACGCACCGAACACGACACCATGGGCGAAGTCCAGGTTCCGTCTGACGCTTACTGGGGCGCGCAAACGCAGCGCAGCTACCAGAACTTCAAAATCGGCGGCGAAACCCTGCCGCAGCCGCTCATCTACGCGATGGCGCTGGTGAAAAAAGCTGCCGCGCTGACCAACGCCGGTCTCGGCCGCATCCAGCAGGAACAGGCCGACCTCATCGTCCGCGCCGCCGATGACGTGCTGGCGGGCAAACTGGACGGACAATTCCCGCTGGTCGTCTGGCAGACCGGCTCCGGCACGCAGTCCAACATGAACATGAACGAAGTGCTCGCCAACCGCGCCAACGAGCTGGCCGGAACCGGGCTCGCCGCCTACAAGCCGGTGCATCCGAACGACCACGTCAACCACGCCCAGTCCACCAACGACAGCTTCCCCACCGCCATCCACGTCGCCGCCGCGCAACAAATCAACCACCTGCTCATTCCGGCGGTACAAAAACTGCGCGACACCCTTGACGCCAAGGCCAAAACCTTCGCGGGCATCGTCAAAATTGGCCGTACCCACCTGCAAGACGCCACCCCGCTCACCCTCGGTCAGGAATTTTCCGGTTACGTTTCCCAGCTTGACCACGGCCTTGCCCGCCTGCAAGACGCGCTCAAATACCTCTACGAACTGCCGCTCGGCGGCACCGCCGTCGGCACTGGCCTAAACAGCCACCCCGACTTCGCCGTCAAAGCCGCCGCACAACTGGCAATCCTTTCCGGCCTGCCGTTTGTCACCGCGCCGAACAAATTTGAAGCGCTCGGCGGACGCGACGCCGCCGTCTTCGCCTCCGGCGCGCTGAAAACCCTCGCCGCCAGCCTCAACAAAATCGCCAACGACGTGCGCTGGCTCGCCAGCGGCCCGCGTTGCGGCCTCGGCGAAATCAAAATCCCGGAAAACGAACCCGGCTCCTCCATCATGCCGGGCAAAGTGAACCCGACCCAATGCGAAGCGCTGTCCATGGTCTGCTGCCAGGTCTTTGGCAACGACGTCACCATCAACATGGCGGGCGCCTGCGGCAACTTCGAGCTGAACGTCTATATGCCGGTCATCGCCTACAACCTGCTGCAATCCATCCGCCTGCTGGGCGACGCCTGCAACAGCTTCAGCGACCACTGCGCCGCCGGTATCGAACCCGTGCCGGAAAAAATCGACTACTTCCTCCACCACTCATTGATGCTGGTAACGGCGCTCAACCGCAAAATCGGCTACGAAAACGCGGCAAAAGTCGCCAAAACCGCCTACAAAAACGACAAATCGCTGCGCGAAACGGCGATTGAACTCGGCCTGCTCTCCGGCGAAGAATTTGACGCGCTGGTCGTACCCGCCGACATGGTGCATCCGAAATAAAATTTGGAATAAAGAAAGCGCCGCGATGCGGCGCTTTTTTATCAAGGAGAAACCATGAAAATACTATCCCTCGTGCTCATCCTGCTCATTGTCGGATGCCAAAATACCGGCGGAAAATTTGAGCCAACGCAGGCGGAAGCGGAGCAGGTAATGAACGAATTTATGTTCCAGGTTAATTTGGGTGGTGCAGCAATGGCTGATGCGATGAAAATGCCCAGACCCAATATTGAGTTAAAAAAATGACACTGCAAAAATGTAAAGAAAAAAAAATACGAGGGCAAAAGGGTTGCCTATTGCGATATTGAAACCACGATTATCGATAATGGCAAAGAAGAAACCGCCGTGATAGAGGAAATGCTCTTCTATAAAGAAGATGGGCGCTGGCGAACGCCACCTCCATCATTCTGATACAAAGAATAGGAGGTTAGCTTGCGCGCCAGCCCAACTTACATCGCTGTTCGTGCCCGCCTACATGATGCACCCGAAATAAAATTTGGGATGGAGAAAGTACAAACCCGTAGGTCGGCCATTTATGGCCGACACCTTCATGTCGGGCACAAGTGCCCGACCTACAACTGAAAAAATATGGCGTATGGATCACGCCGCCGCCCATTATCTAATCCCGCATCGCAGGGCGGGACTTGTCCCAGCGCAAACCATTCCCGCTCCCCTGTATGTAAATCCCCTTGCCGCCCCGAACCCGCCATGCGCCCATACCTTTTTCTCCTCGCCACCCTCCTCCCCGCCCACGCCGCCCTTTACCGCGGCGACATGGGCGGCCATACCCTCGTTGCCAGCGATGACACGCTGGCATACTACGACGAAGCCGAACGCCTGCCGCAGCCGCTCACGCCATCGCCCGCCTGCGACGACGGCGCCACCTGCTACCGCAACGCCCACGGCGACACCCTGCGCCTGCACGACGGCAACGCCTGGTGGAACGGCACCGCGCTTGCGCCCTACCCTACTCCTGTGACCGCCCCGGAAAACCGCCTTTATGCCACCGAACTGCCCTTTGCCGCCGCGCTGCTCGCCGATGTCTCCTTCCAAAAAACCGCGACCAGCACCGACCACGGCAAAACCCTGCAATGGTACCGCGACCCCGACAGCGGCCTCGAACACCCGCTCATCGCCAGCGGCTACCCCGACGCCGAACGCGACGCGCTGAACCAGTATCTGCGCGCGCAGGCGCTCAACACCCTCGCCGCGCGCCGCGAATGTCTCGCCGCCCTGCCCGCCGACAAACGCGCCGCGTTGCAATACCGCGTCACCATCACCCCGACCCTGCTTGACGACCATTACGCCAGCTTCCACCTTCACGAAGAAAACAGCTGCGGCGCGCCCTACGCCACCAACAGCGGCATCACTTACAGCCTCGCCGCCGGACGCGGCATCGAACTGGAAGACCTGCTTTGGCTCGGCGACAGCCCGCCGCACCCGCTGGACGACGACAACCCCGCCGACCAGATGGCGCGCGAGCGGCGCGCGCAATGGCTGCTGGACACCCTGAAGCGCCTCGCCCCGGAGGCGATGCGCGACTATCCCTACCAGCCGCGCCACTACCTCTATCCCTATTTTTATCTGACCCCGCAAGGCGCGTACATCGGCCCGCTGCTGCCCGCCCGCGCCGCCGTCCACGCCCATCCTGCCGGCACCGTCATCCCCTGGGAACAGCTACAGGTACCCCCCGGCAGCGGCGACAACAGCGCATTGCCCTAGAGGCTGTTTACAATTGGCCATAACATGATGATTTCATTCGCAGGTTTGGTTAAGGCCTGTTTATCATTCAGCCGTAAACGCGCCCAAACCAATGTGGTTGCGTGGCGACGATTTTGTGAGCTACACCATTGGTTTGTAGGGTGTGTGCCGCAGGCACGCACGCGTTTGCCGATGTCAAAT
>NZ_CALJAH010000186.1 GCF_938028185.1 uncultured Cardiobacterium sp.
GACGGCACGCTGAAGCGCCTCAGTGAACAATTCTTCGGAGCCGATGTCAGTGTCCGCGACGCAAAATAACCGCAGCCGCGCGCTGATTGGCGGCGCGCTCATCACCGCCGTGCTTGCCGCCGTGGTCTTCATCCTCGGCTGGCGCGGCCTTATCGGCGCACTGCCGTTCATGAGCGAGGCGCGGGTGGAGCTCGTCGGCAGCGCCTTCCGCCCGATGCTCGTCGCCGCCATCCTCTACTCCATCCCGCTCGCCATCGTCTCCTTCATCATCGGCCTCGTCATCGCGCTTGTGGTGGCGCTGGTGCGCGTCGTCCCGGCGACCGGACTGGCGCACCGCCTGCTGCTCGCCCTCGTCCACGGCTACGTCTCCGCCATCCGCGGCACGCCGATGCTGGTACAACTGATGATCGTCTTCTACGGCCTGCCCGCCATCGGCATCACCCTGGAGCCGATGCCAACCGCCATCATCGGCTTCTCGCTCAACGTCGGCGCCTATGCCTCCGAAACTGTGCGCGCCGCCATCCTCTCCGTGCCGCGCGGCCAGTGGGAAGCGGGCTACACCATCGGCATGACCTACCTGCAAACCTTCCGCCGCATCATCCTGCCGCAGGCGTTGCGCGTCTCCGTGCCGCCCTTGTCCAACAGCTTCATCGGCCTGTTCAAAGAAACCTCGCTCGCCTCGACCGTCACCATCACCGAACTGTTCCGCGAAGCGCAGCAAATCGCCAACCGCAGCTACGACTTCCTGCCGGTCTATATCGAAGCGGCGCTGATTTACTGGGTCTTCTGCTTCATCCTCGCGCTGGCGCAAAGCCGCCTGGAGCGCCACCTCGACCGCTACACCGCCAAATAACCATGCTCACCATCCGCAACATCCACAAAACCTTCGGCGACCACACCATCCTGCGCGGCATCGACCTCGACATCGCAAAAGGCAGCGTCGTCGTCATCCTCGGCCCCTCCGGCAGCGGCAAAACCACCTTCCTCCGCTGCCTGAACGCTTTGGAAATGCCCGAAGCGGGGACAATTACCTTCGACGGCGCGGCGCCGCTTGCCATCGACTTCAGCCAAAAACCGGGCAAAAAAGACATCCTCGCGCTGCGGCGCAAATCCGGCATGGTCTTCCAGCACTACAACCTCTTCCCGCACAAAACCGCGCGCGAAAACATCATGGAAGGGCCGGTGATTGTGCAGGGGCGGCCGCTGGCGGAAGCCCGCGCCGAGGCAGAACAACTGCTCGCCAAAGTGGGATTGGCCGACCGCGGCGACCATTACCCCTACCAACTCTCCGGCGGCCAGCAACAGCGCGTCGGCATCGCCCGCGCGCTCGCCATCCGCCCCGAACTGATGCTGTTTGACGAACCGACCTCGGCGCTCGACCCCGAACTGGTGCAGGAAGTGCTGAACACCATCAAGGAGCTGGCGGCGGAAGGCTGGACGATGATCGTCGTCACCCACGAAGTCAAATTCGCACTGGAAGTGGCGGACGTGGTAGTGATGATGGACGGCGGCGTCATCGTTGAGCAGGGCAGCCCGGACGCGCTCTTCCACCACCCGCAACACGAACGTACCAAACGCTTCCTGCAACAAATCCGGGCGGAAGGATAGGATGCTGCGCGCCCGGATACGCGAACGGCACGGTTTCCCGTGCCGTTTTTTCGTACGGACGTGTACCACCTCCAGCGTTACTCATTGTGCAGAACTTTGAGTGCATCGCTATATATGTTCGGCATTCGGTTTGTTGGGTTACGCGCTGCGTACTAACCCAACCTACAAAGGCTCACGGCTGAATTGCAAACAGCCTCTAGCCCTGACGGCGCAGCCACTCGTGGTAGTGCTGTTCGTAGGTTTCCACACCTTTGCGCAGGCGTTCGAGGTCGCGTTCGTTTAGCGGGCGGCGGTGCTGGTCGCAGAGTTTGCCGCCGCAGTTTTCGCTCATTTCATGGACGAGGGCGCTGAAGGTTTCCCAGTCCTGTACCGGTTCTTGTCCGACGGGCAGTTGCAGCACGATCAGCAGTCCTTCGTAGTTCGCTTCCGGGGTGTCGAGGTTTTCCGGGAAGGTTGGCGGGCGGCGGACGTTGAGCAGGGTGCAGAAGACGTCTTCACCGCCTGCGGTCAGCAGTTCGTAGGTGCGGTTGGGCGAGTATTGCAGGCCGAAGTTCTGCACGAGGCGGGCGACGGTTTTGCCGCTGAAGGGGCGGCCTTGCGGTGCCATGATGGTGAGCGGCAGCAGGAGTTCGGGCGGGGTGCCACGCGGTTTGGCCGGGGCGGCGTTTTTGCCGCCGAAGAAGCCGGGGTTGAGGCGGCTGGTTTTGTGCATTTCGACGCCGCCCGCTTCAAAGTCGGTGATGCCGTTGTCCGGGATGTGGCCGCCATCCAAACTGGAGCCCCGGTAGCGGGGGTGGCCATCGTGGCGGTCGCGTTCGCGGTCGCGCTGGCGTTTGATGTAGAGCGCGATGCCGCCCATCGCGACGAGGACGAGGATGATGGCGGTGATGCGCAGCATGAGTACGGACGGGTTGGTCATGGTTCCTGGTCTCCTTCTCCGAGTATGTCTTCCAGCCGGTAAAGCAGATGGTCGTCAATGGCGTATCCGTCTGCTTCGCTCAGGGCAAAGTGGCGCACGCTGCGGTAGCGGCGGTGCACTTCTTGCCGGTCGCCGCAGTTGAGGTAATGCCAGGGCGGCAAGGGTTTGCCTTCCGCGCGCAGGCGGTAGGCGCAGGTCGGCGGCAACCAGTTGTATTCGTTGCGCTTCATGTCGCGCAGCGACAGGCAATCCGGGACGTGCTGCTGGCGGCAGGGGTAGTCGCGGCAGCGGGCGCTGGCGATGTCCAGCAGTTTGCAAGCAACACGGGAGAAGTACACTTCTCCCGTATCGATGTCTTCCATTTTGTTGAGGCAGCACAATCCGCATCCGTCGCAGAGGGCTTCCCATTGTTTGTCGGAGAGGCGGTGCAGCGGCTGGCGCCACCATTGCGCGTCGTTACGCAATCTCAGTGCAGCCCCTGCATATAGCGTGCAACCGCCTCGATTTGTTTCGGCGTCAGTTTGTCGGCGACGTCGCGCATCATGCCGTTCGGGTCGTTGGC
>NZ_CALJAH010000187.1 GCF_938028185.1 uncultured Cardiobacterium sp.
TTTTGTGGCGGGAGATATAGCCATCCTCACAAAGCCCTGTACGGCGTTGCGCCGCCTGACCGGGTTTAGGTGTATCACTATAAAATAAGCGACTGCCCCAACGAGCCATTCCATGAAAAAAACACGCCAAACTACCAGCGACACTCTCTCCATGAAACAGATTGTGGGCGGAGTCTGGGCATTCGTCTTCTTCGTCGCGGCGCTGCTTTGTCTCGTGCTGCGGCTGGCGTGGTCGCAGGGCGGTGGCATTGAGGCCGAAGTGCGCGGCACGGCATCGCCCGCCAAGTGCAATGCGCGCGCGATGGCGCCGCGCTGTGGATGGGCTGGACGTGTCGGGTCGGGGAAATTATCTGGGAAAGCCCGCGGAAACTGCCGGAGCGCGTCGTCCCGCAACAGGCGCCATACACCGTGCTGGCGACCGGCGACTGGAGCGGGCGCGAATTTACTGTCAGCAGCCATTTGCCGATGTGGCGAACGGCGGGTAGCGGCCTGCATCAGGCGCCGCCCGGAGAAATCCTCCTCGCGCCGGGGCATCCGTCCGGCGCGGGTGGCTGGTGGACAGCACAGGTGTTTATCCCACCGCTGATGGTGATTGCCGTTGCCGCGCTTGTTGAAGTGATGTTGCGGCGGCGACGTGGTTGATAACAAATCATGAAAAACCCGCCGGAGCGGGTTGTGTGTTCATTTCTGCCTTGCGGGAGCGGGATCGTTATCGGGGGCGTAGTGAAAGTCGTAGCTGATGTGGTATTGGTCTTGCCCGACAAATTGGAGCGAGATGGTCATTTGTTCTTTTTGCCGGAAGGTAAGCGAATCCGCACCGTCGGGCGCGTTGGGGCGATTCAGATAAGTAATCTCGGTTTCTGCCGATGAGAAATGGCAGGAAGTGGTGGTCGCATCGCATTGGAATCCCAATTCTTTCAGCAGGGTAATGTCACGACGCGCCAAATATCGATCTATTTTTCCCGTGAGAAAGCCATGCAATACTCTCAATACGTTCTGGTCCTCGGGAACATTGCGAATGTCGTCATAATGTTTGTGGATATTGCGGCTTTTTCTTTCGTTATCGTCAAAGAGCGCGTAGTTCAGAATCAGACCATTCTTGCGAATGTAATCACCGATTTGTCCATCCGGGACTTGTGTGGTGTCCGTGGAAATTTCCATGTAGGGATAGTATTTCATGCAACCGCCCAACAGTATTGTCAGCGCGAATGGCAGCCAGCGCGAATATGGTCGGGTATGGGATTTCGGGTTTTGCATGAAACGGAGACTCGTGGGCATTTTGCGCGGCGTCAGAAATACGGCGAGCTGTGGCAGGGCTGCAAGATGGTGACCGGGCGGCCGTTTTGGTATGCCTGCCGTTCGACGTAGCAGGGTTCGTCGCCGTAGCCGGGGCGGTAACCGCCAGGTCGGTGGTAGTTGCCGGGCGGGTTGCTGTTGAGGTGAATATTGACGCGGTCGTTCCAGATGGCGACGTCGCCCTGCGGCGCGGTGATGCCGCTTTCGTGCCAGTAGCCGCTGGTGTTGCTGCTGATGCTGTTGCCCGCCATGCCGTAGGTGACGGTGCTGCTTTCGTGGTAGTCGCCGAAGTAGTCGCTTTGGGTGCAGCCGCCGAGGGCGAGCAGGGCGGCGAGGAGGGATGTTTTCATGGTGGCGAGTTGCGGGTGGTGTTTTGGCCGGAGCGGCGGGG
>NZ_CALJAH010000188.1 GCF_938028185.1 uncultured Cardiobacterium sp.
GCCTTACAGCGTAAGGGCTGCGGCGTTTTTTAGCACCCGTTTTGTCCATTACGCCAAATCGGACAATAACCCTAAAAAACACAAAGACTTCTTGACAAAACAGGCAAAAAAACCCATCATGCGCGCCCACGCCCGGATGGCGAAATTGGTAGACGCAAGGGACTTAAAATCCCTCGGTAGTGATACCGTGCCGGTTCGACCCCGGCTCCGGGCACCAAAATTCATTGAATTTATTAGTGCTTTTTTTGTTTTTGGCGTAGAGGTGGCGTAATTACATAGAACGAGAGCGTCGTTTTTTCTGCGCATTTTCTTCGTCAGCCTTTCTTTGCCGGACTTCTTTCTCCTGCATCCTTTCCTGACTTTGCTTCTGGGCTTGTTGTCGCTCTTTATCTTCGGCGACGTTGCCACGTGCAATTGACAGCCCCGCTTGCAATTGCCGCTTGACCGCTGCCAGTCCGGCGATCCTGTGCAGGTCGGAAAAGTCCGAAAATTCTTTTCCCACCTGATTGCTGGCAAATTGTGGCACTGCGTAATGTCCGCCAACTGCTTTGGCCGCCGCCTTTGCACTTTCCAAACCACCGTTTTTCAGTCCCTTGGCAACATTGTGCTGATCGTTGTCCCCGGCGATGAAAAAACTGCGGTGGGGGTACATGGCTTTCAGTTCTTCCGCGACTTCCTTCAAATTGGAGTCTTGGAAGGCGATAACCACCGGCTCTCCTGTCGCCATGTGAATGCTGGCACCCGTAGCAACACCGGTACTGATGATGATCGGCTCCGCTTTGTCCGGATTGAGCTTTTCTTCCGGGTGCGGTTTGTACTCCCGGGGATAATCACTGCCAAGAATTGTGAAGCATCCGGACACTTTGCAGCCCGACTCAAATTGTTTGAACCCGTTAGCGCCAATGCTTTGCAGGCTTTGTAGCTGAAAATCCTTGTTTATCATCGGAATCAGCAGGTTGCCTCTTTTGTCTTGCCGGATGCCCAGCTTGTTCACGATGTCAAAATCCAGCTGTTTTTTCACCAAATATGGATGATTGTCGTTGGCATAAGGGGCTTGTTCCCACTTCTTGGCCGCCTCTTTTTGCGCAAGCCACTGTACGGCTTCTTGCTCCCGTTCACGCTCTGCTTTTTGTGCGGCCAACTGTGCACGTTGTTGCGCTATTTCTTCCGGCGATAAGCGCTGTCCGTTGTCATGTTTCCAGTTCTCCTTGTGTCCGGTGACAAAATTTTGGATAAATCCGGCGGGCTTCAAGCCGTCCAGATGCAGCTTGTAGGCACCATCACGCCCATGCGGTCTACCCTCAACCGGCACGCGATGTAATTGACCATCGGCTTGGATGTCTTTGACGACCAGCCCGGCGGAGGCCAGTGCCAAGGCAAATTCTTGCACCGGATCGCTGTTTACCGGGGCAGTTATTACCCGATTTTGCGGTATCCATTTTTGTAGCGGTGCAAGATCCACGCCTTCTGGGGCATACCAGCTTTTGGCTACCCCATCCCATTTCGCACCTAAAGCTTTGGCATCTTCTTTTTCTTCAAAAGGGACTGCCAAAAAAGTTTTTTTCTCCGCAATGTGAGCTATATTCATGTCCGTTTTCTGCCAAATTTGTTTGCCAATTGAGTCCAAAGCGTCAGCAAGCGCATAAGCATCATCTTGAGATGGTGTATCAAGCAATAACGTTCGTGAATTGTCATTATTGATGGCAAAAACCATCCAACCTTGCGCTGGAAGCGGCATATCATCCGTGAATATCACCCCTGTTCCCATATACTGGGCAACACCTTTGGTAATCGTAACCCCTGACCATTGCTGAACATCCAGATTGTCTGCCAAATACTGTTGCAACACTGCGCGGACAGAAGCATCAATATTCTGTTTTCCCGCCTCGTGCTGAATATTTTCACCTGCCATCCATTTTTGTAGCGGTCTTGGATCAACATCCGGCGGAATGTACCAACTTTTTTCTCGACTATCCCATCGTGCACCCAAAGCCTTGGCCTGATTTTTTTCGGCATACGGCACATCCAGATAAATCCGTGCTTCCGGTACCGCTGTTTGAACATTCGGAGCCGCCGCCTGGGCGACAGGCTCATTTATGGTCATGGTCTGACGTTCTTGCTGCTGTTGCTTCCGGTCAATTTCTTGGTGCTGTTCTAGATGACGATCAAAGGTGGCGATGTAATTACTGATAGAAGCCGCATCCGCGCTGGCATGAATGATCTCTTGCGGGTCGTCTTCCAAGACTTTCAACCAACTGGCAACATAGCTGGCATGTTGGCTTGGGTCATGTGGTATGCCGTAGCGCTGCGCGTTCATGAAGGATGAGATCTCGGCGCGCAATTCTTCTTTGGCGTAACCGGTTGATCCAAACGGGTTGCTGAGATCTCGGCCAAGACGGGAAAAATGTCCTGTCCAGTGTCCCAATTCGTGCAGAGCAGTAGCGTAGTAGCCTGCCTGACTATTAAACTGATCCCGTTCCGGCAGCATGATGTAGTCTTCCGTAGGACTGTAAAAAGCCCGATTGCCACGACTATGACGGATGTCTGCCTTAGAGGCCTGCAAAATAGCTTCAACACGGTCATTGACTTCGCCCGGTGGAGGCAGCCGCTCTTCCAGTGGTGGCAACGGCGGCATACCGTCGATTTGCTCGGCATTGAAGACGCGCGCCGAAAAGATGCGTGGTTTGTCATAGATATGGAATTTCCGCATGATTTCGCCGTTTTCATCCAGTTTCGGGTTGCCTTCCTCATCAAGAACATCGCGCATTTCGCCCTTTTTGACGTATTGCACGGTCAAACCGCTTTCCCCCTTGCGTACTTGCGCGCCCATCTCCTGCGCTTGCTTGTAGGTCAACCAGCGCGGGTCTTCATACTGCGAACCGCACAGTCGCAAGTAGAGTGAGTTGGAGCCCCGGTACTGGTTGCCCGTGAACGGGTTGTACGGCGCGCTGGCCATCGCTTCTCCCGGCTGCCAGGGCCGTTGCCAAGGGGCTGTGCCTTCCCGGATGGCCTTGATCAGTTCGGCGGCGATTTTTTCGCTGTGCGTTTTTTCATATTCCTTTTCCATGTATTACTCCGGTTGGGATGGGGACTGTTCGTGCTTGCTGCCGCTGATGCTGCTGACATCAACAGCGGTAGGCGCGCGATATGCCTGTGCCAGTTGTGAATTGTTGATACTGCGCTGACGTGTTTTCCCTCCCTGCTGGTAAACCTTGCCGACGTAGCCGTTGGCGACGCCGCGTGTGGGGCTACCAGTGTTGTAGGCGCTGATTGCGGCGCGTAATGCTTCCGCCTCGTTTTTTTTCGCCCGGTGGGTGGTATAGAAGTCTTTCAGAACCTGTCCACCTGCGGCGATGTTGTTGCAGGGCTCAAACAATGCTTCGATGCGGTTGGCGTAGCCAAGCCTGCCAAAATTGCTGCTGTTGATCTGCATCAAGCCAACATCAACGGTGTAACCTTTATCCATGTAATGCTGTGTCAAACGGGCTGCTTCTGCTTGGCTGTCAGCTTGTATCTGCCCTAATCCATTGACGTTGATAGCCAAAGGGTTCCCTTTGCTTTCTACGTCCATGATCCGGATGATGGTATTTGGTGCGACGTCAGGTGCACACACGGGTATAAGCGCAATAAGTGCTTCGCTAATCATGATTTCCTCCATTGATGGCTTCGACGACGGGGACACCCAGCCACAGCGCCCACAAACGCAGAGATTGGCGTTGGGCATTTTGCAGTTGCATGGGCGCCCACCAGATACTGGCAGGTGCGATGACAATTTCTGGGCGGGAGAAGGTGGTTTGCAGCATCGGCCACAGCACGACGTGTTCAAAGCAGATGGCGAAACCGACGCGCAATCCGGCGACATCAGCCGTACTTGCACCCAGCCAGTGCGCATGAAACCGGTTTGCTTTGGCGCCAAAGGGGTTGTACATACCGCCGGTCATCGGCAGCCGCTGCGCGTAGAGGGTGCGGACAGCGTTGGCGGTGATGGCGACGATGATGCCTTCCGGCCGACCTTGGTTACGACGGTAGGCGCCGATCAAAACCGTTTTGTGCGGGTGGTTGTCGCGTAAATAGTTTTGCCATTGCCCGGCGATATAGTTGTCCAAGTCGCCTCCCACGGATTCCGGGAAAACGTCAAGCAAACTGTCGGCATCAAGCATGGCCTGCATCTGCCAGTGGCGGCGTAAAATGGTAAGTACGTCCGGCGGCGCGACTCCGTAGGTGCCGATGGCAAATTGGGTTTGATGCGTCCGAATAAACGGGACGGTATTGATAGCCGGTACGCTGTAGTGGACGACGGCATGCCCGCCTGCGAGCAGGAGGAAGACGCAGCGTCCGATGCTGGGCTGGTACAACGTCGCGCTCACGATGCTCATCAGCGCCAGCATTCCCGGCAAAGACAGCCAGCCCGGGTGCAGTTGTGGCAACCACAGCCCGGCGGCAAGCAGCGGATGCGCCCAGCCGACCAGCATCACCGGAGGCAGGGCCAGCGCCAGACACAATAGCGGTATGCCGCAGAGAATCCGTGCCGTCCGTTGCCGCTGCCAGCACAGTACCCCGGCAAAGTAATGCGGCACAGCGGCGGCCAGCCACAGAATGACGCCAAAGAGTGCGCCATGATCGAAAAACACCATGCTGCCGCCAATCAGACCTCGTGTGGCCGCCAACACGTAGAATGCCGGAACGAACCCGGCCAGCCAGCGGTTGCTGACTAGCGTCCACAACACCGGTATCAATCCGATCAACGCCAATGGTCGCGGGTCGATACCGATACCCCATAACCAGCCAATAGCGGCAGCGGCAGGCAGTGCCAGCACATTACAATTTCGGTTTCCCATTGTTGTCAAAGGTCGTGTATTTACAGTCCGGGAAACCGGAACAGCTCCACCAGAATTTCTTCTTGTCTTTGGCCGAGGGGCGGCGTATCAACCCCTTGCCGCATTGAGGGCATAGATGTTCGCTGCTCACTGTTGTTTTCTTTTTGGCGTCCAGATCGGGCTTGCCCCGCTTGTCCGGGAAGGTCGCTTTGCAGTCGGGGTAATTGGTACAGCCCCAAAATTTGCCGCTCTCGCTTGTCCTTTGCCGCAGATGGCCGTCCGCGCAGTTCGGGCATGGCGGCAGGTCAACCTTGATGTCCAAGCCATCCCGCTTGACGCGGCTGATTTCGTCGGTCACGGATTGCTCAACTTCGCTCAAAAGCGCCTGCATAGTCAGCTCTCCGGCTTCAATTTTCTTTTGCTTTTCGTGCCATAGGGCGGTCATGTCCGGTGTCGTCGCAAAATCCGGCAGCGCATCGATCAGTTGTCGCCCCAAATCGGTGCTGATAATGTCCTTGCCCTGTTTGGCAACGTAATTGCGGGTAAAGAGCGTATCGATATGGCTGTCACGTGTCGCCGGGGTACCGATACCGCCTTTTTCGTCCGCCTTGTCCGCATCCTTGTCCAGCAGCAATGCCTTGATGCGCGGGTCGCTGACGTATTTGGCAACCGAGGCTAGGTCTTTCAGCAGTGTAGACATGGTGTAACGCTTCGGCGGCTTGGTCTGTTTCGCGAGGGCGGCGGCGTCACTGATGTTGCCGCTGTCGTCCTTAACCAGCTCGGCTAGTGGTGTGGCGCTATCAGAATTTTCCTGATCACCGTCCTTGTTATCTTGCGCATCGATGCTGTCGCCAATGACGGTACGCCAGCCGGGGCTGATTTCCGTAGTGCTGGTTGCCACGAAAATATAGCCAGCTACCTCAAATAGCGCTTTGCTCTTTTCCAGTACGCGTGGCGGGTAAAACTGGGCGATGTACTGCTCGGCGATCAGGTTGTACACCTGCTCTTCACGTACATCGAGGGCATCTGTGGCGGGAACATTCTCAGTAGGAATGATGGCGTGGTGTGCCGTCACTTTTTGGCTGTTGAATGCCTTGCTGCGCAACGTAGCATCGGCATGGGTGGCGGTTGCAAAGCGCTGTTCCAGAGCGGACAGCAATGTAGGGGCATCTTCATGACGCTCGTCGTTGAGATAGCGGCAGTCGGAGCGGTTGTAAGTGATGGCACGATGTTTGTCGCGCAGGGCTTGGGTGATTTCCAGCACCTCTTTCGGTGTCAGGTTGAATTTTGCTGCTGCTTCGGCCTGCAACGCCAGCAGGTTATAGGGTAGCGGTGGCGCCACTTCTTCTCGCTTGGTGTCGATATTGACGACCTGCGCGCGCTGACCATTGACAGCGGAAGCGATATTTTCGGCAAATGCCTGATCATTCAATCGCCCTTTTTCGTCAACCGGATCACCGTCCGCGACTTGATACCGTGTCTCAACCTGCATGGCAGCGCGGGCATTGACCGTGTTTTCTGGCAAGTTAATGGCTGCGCGTACCACAAAATAATGCGCGGCCTGATGTGATTCGATTTGGCGATCACGGCGCACAATCAGTCCAAGGATTGGCGTCTGCACACGCCCAACAGACAGCACTCCGTCGTAACCTTTTTGTCGAGCTAGCAATGTGTAGGTGCGGGTCAGATTGTAGCCATAACGCTGATCACCAACAGCACGTGCTAGCGCAGATTGTGAGAGCCCGGCATAGGCAGCGTTGTCCGCCATCGCTGCTACCGCTTTTTTGATAGCCGGTGCGTTGTTGTCGTTGATCAGTATCCGCCACACGGGTTTCTGCACATTGGCGTATTCGATCACTTCATCAACCAAGCGTTGCCCTTCCGGGTCAGGATCACCGGCATTGACCAGTTCATCTGCCGTCCTGATCCAGTCAATAATTTTGGTCAGTCTCTCGGCATGGCTGTCCAGCGGCACGGTGCGGATTGGCCAGTGCAGCGGCATATCGGCCAACTGCCATTTCTTGTAACGCTCGTCACATTCTTCCGGATCAACCAAGCGCAACAGGTGCCCGGACAACCATGTAATTTTGTCACCATCCGGGAGAACGAAGAGCCCGTCTTTCAGGCTACCGCCCAATGCGTCACTGATAGCAGCAGCAACTTCACGCTTTTCAGCAATATATAGTTTCATTATTGATTATCTCCAAAGGTAATGAAGGGGCGCATGATGCCGCGCACTCCAGCGAGTGGCACAGCACCAAAATAGCGGCTGTCCCACGAATAGGGATTGGGTGCAGCAAGCCACAACATGCCGTCGGCAACGATACTGTCAGCTGGTTGTTGCGGCATGAGGTGATGTGAGCCGTCCTGCGCCAGAGGGCGGCTGTTGGCAATCAGGACACCATTGACGTGCACACCCTCGGCGTTGATATGGATAAGATCGCCGGGAAGCCCCGCGACGGTTTTCAAGAGTGGTCGTAATTGATGACGACATGACGTATCCAGCCATACCATCTCCACGTAACCACGCGATGCGGTGAGGTCGGCGATCTCGCCGTCGAGGCAGATGCGAACAAGATCACCGCGCCGAATGGTAGCCGGGTCATCACTGATTTGTCGGTAGAGACCGAGCGGTTGTGAATTGCTGAAATTGAAATACAGTCCGAAGAGCGGCATGCAGAAATGAGCGGCAAGCAGAATGAGACAGATGGCAATCAGGCTGTTGAGTATCCAGCGGATGGGGCGTTTCAGTTTTTTCACAGCGCAAAATCCCGTGTTTTGGGTGTCAGTACGTCACTTTTTTCTGGCGGTGGTACGGCCGCGCGTTCGCGAAATGTCTGATCATTGAAATAGAGGATCTGTGTGCCACGAATGGGGGCGCTACCAGCCACAAAAACCAGCAATTCTCCCGCTTCTACAATGCGTTCATTCTCTCCATGCCCCTCCTTTTTGGGTTTTTTCAGTCGCATCACTTCGTCGGTAGTGATCAGCGGCCGTTGGTGTTCGCGGTAGGAACGGTTGTAGCTTTTAGCCGCACCACCGAAGCGCGAACCGGACACGCTGACTTCTTCCTTGATGACCGTCGCAGTGCCGCTCATCTTGGAAAAAACCTCTGCCGTCTCTACTTTTGTTGGCGCATAACCGATACGGATATGGCAGTTGGCTATGATTTTTTCTTCGCGAGAATAAATGGCATTGAGTTGCTGAATATCTTGGCAAATGATGTAAGCCTTGATGCCATAGCCAGCCATGAATGCCAGCCCATCTTCAATGGCGTTCAGCTTTTTCAAAGCTGGAAATTCATCTGACAAGAGGAGTAGTCGGTGTTTGTAGTGGCGTACTGAGCGTCCATCACGAAATTCCATTTTCTCAGTGCGGCGGCGCACAATCTGAGTCATGATGAGACGGATCAAAGGGCGCATCCGGTCTGCGTCGGACGGTCGGTCAACCACATAGAGCGTAACCGGCTGCTCGTGATCCATCAGGTCATCAATACGAAAATCACTCCTCGCAATATGTCGTGCCACTATGGGGTCGCGGTAAAGAGACAAGTTGGCGATCGCCGTAGAGACCACAGACGAGAGTTCTTCCTCTGCCTTGTTCAGCATAGCGCGCGCCTCAGCGGCGACGACGGGGTGAGCACCGCTATCGGTATGTTCGTATTCCAGCATCTCTTGCAAGACATCCGTCACGGGCATGTCCGGATTGGACAGCAGCGTTGCCACATCGGTCAGATTAGCCGTGCGCTGCTCCTCTTTTCGTATCTTGTACAGCGTGTGCAGTATCGCCCCGGTCAGCAAGGCAAAGGCCGTCTTGTCCCAATGGCTTTCCATCCCCTTGCCCTGCGGGTCAACAATGATGGCTGCCAAGTTTTGTACATCACCCACCGCGCGTTCATCATCAAGTCGCACTTCTGCTAATGGGTTGAAACAGCAACTTTCCGCCTCAGGATCTCCTTCAATGAAATTGCCCGGGTCAAATTTCAATACGGCATTACCGGCGTATTGCTGCCGCCAACCGGCAGTCAATGCCCAGTTTTCCCCCTTGATGTCATACACCAGTGCCGATTCCGGCCAACTGAGCAGCGTGGGCAACACCAGCCCGACACCCTTGCCGGATCGCGTTGGTGCAAACGCAATGATGTGTTCCGGCCCGTCATGGCGTAGATACCAGGTTTTGTCGTTCTTATCTGTCCATGCGCCAACATAAACCCCTTTGCAGTCCAGCAATCCCGTTTCCTGAATTTCTTGCTTGCTCGCCCAATGTGCCGAGCCATGCAAATCATCCATTGCCGATGTATCACGTTTGATCAGCATGATTCGCATATAAAACACCAATAACATCATCGTTAATGTCATCAAGAAAACGGCAATGCCGGTCATCACGATTTGGGAATGCGTGTCATAGAATCGCATCGACCATTTCAGCCAATCCCACGGCCAATACCAATATCCCTGCAAAGGCTTGCCCAACGCCTGATGATATTGCCAACGCCAGGCCAATACTTGTGTTGCTGCCACACTGGCTATTGATAACGCCAAAAGCAGAATGACAATCTTGGCAACCGCTCCGGGTTGTTTTTTCTTTGTCATGAACGACCTCTTTTTTTCGATTGTGGTTGAGTCAAATGTAAATAACCGTGCTTATCCAGCGTTAATTTCTCACCCCGGCGGAACTTGTTATGTGCAAAATTTTTCTGTTCCGTAGTAATGGGTTTAATCCAGATAATGTTATTGCGTTCGAGTAAAACAACAGATTTCCCGTCAATGTCTCTAATGCCTCGATAAATAAACTCCCCGTGTTCGTCTTTCTGCAACATTTGATGAGGCAAAACATCCTTTGCCTTACCGACAAGAGCATTACGCTGCACGATCCAGTCTGCAATGGCGCTGTTCTTTCTACTGCTTTCCGTTTGCCTCGGTACTTCCGCCAGTATTTTTTCTGCTGCTGTGCGATACTCTTGCGGTATCTGCTCCATGACGGTATTGACACCTCGCTGGCTTGCCTGTCTTTTGAGCTTCTCCAAAGCTCCCATATGGCCGTCCACGGCTTTCTTGACGAGGAAAGTTTGCCAAGTAGGCAGAGGGTGCTTTCCCCGTAATGTTTGGCGCTCTTGGCGGTTACGTTCCTTGCACTGCTGATATTCCCCACGCCTCGCTTCGCCCAATTGTTTGTAGAGATTAAATTTCTGCCGAT
>NZ_CALJAH010000189.1 GCF_938028185.1 uncultured Cardiobacterium sp.
GTGCGCTGCGTACCGAGCGCTGCGGCAATGCCGCCTCGAAAATCGCCGCCTATCCTGAGGTGCGCGCGGCGCTGCTCGATTTTCAGCGGCATTTCGGCGGCGATGCGCCGCTCATTGCCGACGGGCGCGATATGGGGACGGTCGTTTTTCCCGACGCGCCACTCAAATTTTTCCTGACCGCATCGGCGGAAATCCGCGCCGAGCGGCGCTATAAACAGTTGTTGGCACAAGGAGAATCTGTTAATCTTCGCGCCATCTACGCCGAGATAGCCGAGCGCGATGCGCGCGACCGCTCCCGCAGCGTAGCCCCGCTCAAACCAGCTTCGGATGCGGTGGTCATCGACACGGGTACTTTGTCGATTGCGGACGTGCAGCAGCAGGTAAACGCCGAAATTGCCGCACGTTTTTCTTTTTCCTAACCCCTTTCTATCAACCAGAGTCATCTATGGAATCATTTGCTGAGCTTTTTGAAAAAAGCATCGAAACCGCCGAATTAAAACCCGGCTCCATCATCAAGGCCGAAGTCGTGCAAATCAACAAGGACTTTGTCGTCCTGAACGCCGGCCTGAAATCCGAAGGCTTCATCCCCGCCGCCCAGTTCACTGATGAAAACGGCAATCTGACCGTTAATGTGGGCGATACCGTGGAAGTCGCCCTCGAAGCCCTTGAGGACGGTTTCGGCGAAACCAAAATCTCGCACGAAAAAGCACAACGCATCCGCACCTGGGAAGTACTGGAGCAAAAATTCAACGACAGCGAAACCATCACCGGCGTTATCTCCGGCCGGGTCAAGGGTGGCTTCACCGTGGACGTTGAAGGCGTCAAGGCATTCCTGCCCGGCTCCCTGGTTGACGTGCGTCCGGTCAAAGACCCGGCGCTCAGCGAAGGCAAGGAAATTGACTTCAAAATCATCAAACTCGACCAAAAACGCAACAACATCGTCATCTCCCGCCGTGCCGTCCTCGAAAACGAATACAAGGCCGAGCGCGACGAAGTGCTGAAAAACCTGCAAGAAGGCGACGTCGTCAAGGCTGTGGTCAAGAACCTCACCGACTACGGCGCCTTCCTTGACATCGGCGGCGTGGACGGCCTGCTCCACATCACCGATATGGCGTGGAAACGCATCAAATACCCGTCCGAAGTCGTCAACATCGGCGACGAAGTCGAAGTCAAAGTCCTCAAATTTGATCGCGAACGCGCCCGCGTCTCCCTCGGTCTCAAACAACTCGGCTCCGACCCGTGGGGCGACATCGCCCAGCGTTACCCGGTCAACAGCCAAACGCGCGGCAAAGTCACCAACATCGCCGACTACGGCTCCTTCGTTGAAATCGAAGACGGCGTGGAAGGCCTAGTACACGTCTCCGAAATGGACTGGACCAACAAAAACGTCAACCCGCGCAAATTCGTCGCCGTTGGCCAAGAAGTCGATGTGATGATTCTGGAAATCGACCCCGAACGCCGCCGCATCTCGCTCGGCATGAAACAGTGCCAGCCGAACCCGTGGCAAGAATTTGAGAAAAAATTCAACAAGGGTGACCGCGTCAAAGGCCAAATCAAATCCATCACCGACTTCGGCGTCTTCATCGGCCTCGAAGGCGGCATTGACGGCCTCATCCACCTCTCCGACCTCTCTTGGGACGAAAACGGCGAAGAAGCCGTGCGCCACTACCAAAAAGGCCAGGAAGTGGAAGCCATCATCCTCGGCATCGACGCCGAACGCGAGCGCATCTCGCTGGGTGTCAAACAACTGAGCCAGGACACCTTCTCCGCCTTCGCCTCCGCCCACGGACGCGGTTCCGTCGTCAAAGGCACCATCACCGAAGTGGACGAACGCCAGGCCGTCATCAAACTGACCGACGACATCAACGGCATCCTCAAAGCCTCCGAAGCGGCAATCGAGCGCGTTGAAGACCTGACCAAACTGCTTTCCGTTGGCGACGAAGTCGAAGCCAAAGTCATCAACGTCGATCGCAAACACAAAACCTTCAACCTCTCCGTGCGCGCCAAAGACGTCGCGGACGAAAAAGCCGTCATCCAGGACTACACCCGCAAAGAAAGTCACAGCGGCACCTCGCTGGGCGACATCTTCAAAGAGCTGGGCAACTCTGAAGACTGACAAAGCCAACGCCGCCGCACCGCAACGTGCGGCGGTATCGCCTTCGCCCGACGGAAAGGAGCTCACATGACCAAATCCGAACTGATAGACCGCCTCTGTATGCGCTACCCGCAACTGCGCAGCCAGGACGTAGAAGAAACCGTCAAACTCATCATCGAAAAAATCTGCCAAAGCCTTGAAAAAGGCGACCGCGTCGAAATCCGCGGCTTCGGCAGCTTCTCCCTGCACTACCGCGAAGCGCGCACCGGGCGCAACCCGAAAACCGGCGACTCCGTTGAAGTGCCGTCCAAATCCATCCCCTACTTCCGCGCGGGCAAAGAGCTGCGCGAGCGCGTGGACCAAAATGCCGACGCCTGAAGCCCCCCGAACAAACCCGAAACAGCGCCGCTTGACGGCGCTGTTTGCCATCCGCCACCGCACCACCTGGGACAAATACGGGATACTGCTGATGAGCGGCATCGCCCTCTTTGCCCTCGCCGCACAAAGCGAACCCGCCCCCGCCGAATTTCGCGGCGAAAAAGGCCAAGCCTACCGCTGCGCCCTCGACAAAATCAGCGACGGCGACACCATCATTGCCACCTGCGAACGGCAAAAACTGCACATCCGCCTCGCCGGCATTGACGCTCCGGAAATGGGACAAACTCCCTACGGCGAACAATCCCGCGAAGCGCTGCGCAAGCGCCTGCCGCACCACTTTGAAATGCGCTACCTCGGCCAGGACTACTACCACCGCAGCCTCGGCGTCCTCTACGACATCACCCGCGACGTGAACCTGACGATGATTGCCGACGGCTACGCCTTCGCCTACGCAGGCAAAGACACCCCGCGCGCCTA
>NZ_CALJAH010000190.1 GCF_938028185.1 uncultured Cardiobacterium sp.
GCGCCCTGCAAGGGAGGGTGATATTCGGCGCAGCAATTCAAATTTGTGTGTATGACCAGGATTTTGAACAGATTCTCATACTGTGTTACGTCGCTTCGCCGTACTGGATGTACCGTCTTCAACGGCGCACCTTGTACAGAACTTTGCGTGTACCGTTATAAATTGCGCGTTTTTCGGGAGGCGGTTATGGTTGAGACGGTTTGGTTGTTGTTAGCGGGAGATTTTGTGCGTCCGTATCGGTTGCCACAGGCGAGCGAGGTGGTGATTGCCGTCGATGGCGGGATGCGGCACGCGCAGGCGCTTGGTGTGGTGCCGGACTGGTGGCTGGGGGATTTTGACAGTAGCGGCGCTCTCGCTGCCGATGTGCCGCGCCTCGTTTTTCCGGTGAACAAGGATGAAACGGATTTTGAGCTGGCACTCGCTTTTGTGCGCACACGCTGGCCGCGGGCGCACTGTCTGATGGTGCTGGGCGCGGATGGCGACGAGGCGGATCATGGTTTTGGCAATTTGTGGGTGTTGCCGCGTTGTGGTCTGCCGACGCTGCTGTTGGGGCGGGGTGGCACGCGGCTGTTTGCCTGTGGGCCGGCGGAATGGCGGCTCTGCGGTCAGGCGGGCGACAAGGTGAGCGTGTTCGCGCTGTCGCCATTGGCAGGACTGTGTTATCAGGGGCTGCGCTGGGGCGCGGACGGGTTGGCGCTCGCGCCGTTTGTCGCCCTTGCCGCACGCAATGAGCTGGCGGGCAGGACGGCGACGGTGCGCTGGCACAGCGGCGCGGGGGTGGTGTTCGTGCCGCCGGGCGTGACGGCGGAATGGGCAGGTTAGCGGTTATTTACGCCGTTTTGAATGCGCTCGATACGCGGTTCACACCCCGCCCCCGCTTCGCAGTTGCCGCAGGTGGCCGGGCGGTTACGGCCTCGCCTGACCGCCCCTACGCCCTAAGGGCTGTTTGCAATTCGTTTTGGATATGGCCGCTACGCGGTTTTTCACACCCCCTCCCCGACCCTCCCCCGCTTCGCAGCACTACTGTCCGGA
>NZ_CALJAH010000191.1 GCF_938028185.1 uncultured Cardiobacterium sp.
GATGAAGTGGCGCACCTGGGCGAAGCGGGTCATGATAGAAAAAAACAGGCCGACGCCCAGGCACAGCCAGATGAACGCCGGGTTCCAAATCACATCATTGAGCCAGAGGACGGCGGTCTCGATGGCGCTTTGTTCCTGTTGCATGATTATCTCCGGTAATTATGAAAGGAGCGCCAATGTACAACGCGGCGCGCGTGGCTGTCAGCAAAAAATTGAACGGACGGCAAGCCAATATTCATGCCGGAACCGTTACCATGCGCCAATCTCCCGCAAACAAAAGGAAAATCCGATGAAACGCCTTGCCCTGCCCGCGCTCGCCGCCGCCTTCGCCGCGATTGCCCATGCCGATAACGAAGCCGTAGGCACGCCGCTGGCCATGCCTGCCGAAATGCAGGAAGTCTTCGCGCGCAATCCCGCCACGGCCAGCAATAACGAACGCTTTGCCAATGCCGAAGCCGCAGCCGTTTACCAGGCGGCGCACGACGGCGACCTTGCCCGCGCGCGGCAAATCCTTGCGCAACACCCCGGCGTGCTGCAAAGCCACAACACGCGCGAAATGACGCCGCTTGGCGTCGCCATGATGAGCGGCGACCGCAAAGCCTTCAACGCCCTGCTAGACCTTGGTGCCGACCCCACCTGGCTGGGCGACATGCGCGACACCGACCTGCACCTTGCCGCCATCCTCACCGACCGCTACTGGCTGGATGCCCTGATAAAACGCGGCGTGAACCTCGAAATCCCCAACACCCTGGGCGAGACGCCGCTCTTTGCCGCGCTCGGCCCGGAGACGCGCGACAACTTCGAGCTGCTGCTCAAGGCCGGGGCGGACATCCACGCCCGCCGCACCGCCGACGGCAGCACCCTGCTGCACAAGGCCGCCGGTATCAGCGATTACGATGCCGTGCCGCGCCTGCTCAAACTGGGCGTCGATCCCACCCTGCGCGACCACGTCGGCTACACCTTCCAGTACAGCTACTTCCTCGCCTCCGACAACCCGCCGCACGCCAAAGAAGTGCGCGCCTGGCTCGACGCGCACAACATCCCCATTGACACCAGCCGCATCGCGCCCGACGCGCCACCGGCGGACAACAGCCTCTGCACCGTCCCGCCGACGGCGCTGCTCACCGCCGTCTCGCCGCATTACCGCGCAAGTGCGGCGCTGCTGCAAAACAGCGGCAAAGACAACGCCGCCCGCCCGGCGGACGACGCCGCGCCGGTTGCCGTCAGCGACGCCGACATTGACCGCGTGGCGCAACAGCTCGCCGCCGCCTACCCGGCAGAAGACCGCGCGCAGCAACAACAAAACTATCGCGAACATTACCTGTTCTACCGCGACGACGGCGAAAACGTGCAAACCCTCGCCGGGGCGCTTGCCACCTACACCCTCGGCAGCTACAACGCCTGGCGCGGCTCAAACGGCGACGATGACACCCTGGACAGAACCTACCACAGCCTCCTCGCCCAATACCGGCAGCAGACGGGCAACATAAAAGTGGACAAGGACGACTACCTGCGCCACATCATGCTGGGCATGCAGCTCATCCTTGCCACCGCCTACTGCCATAACGTCGAAAGCCGTGGCCACCTGCAAACGGCAGGCAGCCACGGCCTCAAGGCGCTGTTCAAAACCGCGCCGGAGCGCATCCGCCTCACCCCGGAAGGCATCAGCCTCAACCCCTGAAGCCTGCCCGTACCTGATTTACATACACTTGAGCGCTCAAGTGTATGTAAATCCCGGACGGGTAGGGCAGGGCACTTTCATAAAAAAAACGCCGCAAATGCGGCGTTTTTTTTTCAGGATTGCAATGCCCGGCGCGCTTATGCCCGATCGCCTTTGCGCTGGTAATTGCCGCCGCCCTTGCGCTCGGCAAACGGTTTTTTGCCGCCGCGTTTGCCGTCGAATTTTTTGCCGTCCGCCTTGCCGTAGCTTTTGCCCGGCGCGCCCCGGAATTTTTTCCCCG
>NZ_CALJAH010000192.1 GCF_938028185.1 uncultured Cardiobacterium sp.
GGCGGTGGAGCGGGCTTTTATTGAGTATATTATTTAGGGTGGATGGCTATATATGCACCGTTTTTACCCGCAGGGGAATCATCCCTGCCGGGCTGTTCTCCTGCTTTTTCTTTCTGCAACAGGAGAATCCATGTCCAAAACCGTTATCCATGTCCTGGGCGACCCTGGCACCTCGCTGCTGGAGCAGTATGCCCATATCCTCCCATCGCGTGAGCGCAAACTCACGATTACGCTAAACCCGAAGGAGATGGCGGCCGTGCTGTTCGCCTATGACTACATCAACTTCCCCGATGAATTGGGGCTGAATGCAGTCATGGCGGAACTCAAAGATGCCATCCGTTCATAAATCAACCCGCTGACCACCCACGGCCAGCATCCCACCCGCACGGGGAATCTTCCCGGCGGGAGGTTCTCCGTTTTCTTTTGCAACCGGAGAACCCTCATGAATCCCCAACCTTCCCCCCACGCCCCGCCAGATGCCGCTGCTGATTTCGTCAGTGTCAGCGGCCGCCTCAACGTCACCTATCGCAACGGCCGTTACGGCCCGTTCCCGGTCGGCACGCTGCATTGCGCCCTCGGTACCTTCACCGTGCGCGACCAGCGCGACAACGCCTGGCTGGAAACCCTTGCCAGCGGCGATTACAACGGACTTTTCGCGCTTTCTGCCATTACCCTCTATACCTACCAGGCCTACGGCGAGTTGCGCGTCTGCCTGCGCGCGATGGTCGAACAGTTCGAGCTGGACGGCTATGGCGAGGAAAGCGGCGACACCGAACCGGAATCCGTCCCCGATCCGCTGGAGGAAGAAGGCGTTGCGCCAACCTTCAGCCGCGACGAGACGCCGGATGATGAGCCGTTTGACGAACAGGTGCAATTCCTGCGTTCCTTCCTCGCCGACGGCGACGACTGGCAATACGGCGATGTTTATCATCCCGACACCACCATTGGCCGGGAGAACCTCATCCGCTGCCGCCAGATACTGGTCGCCTTTGGCTATCAATACGATATGCGCTCGCAGAGTTTCTACCTGCCACAGCAGGAGGCGTATGCGCATGGCTGACCTGATGCACCCCCGCGTCGCCAACAACTATGCGGCGATGGGTTATTACCCCACCGACGATGCCACCCTGCGTGGCATCGGTCTGCTCGTCGCCCCTTCGACCGAGGCGGTGAAATGTCTTGACCCCTGCTGCGGCTGCGGCAGTGCGCTGGCGCAATTCGCCAGCCACGAGCGTTACCCTTTCGGACAACGCTACGGCATTGATCTGGACGGGGGGCGTGTCGCACAAGCTACGCCGCGTCTGCACAAGCTGCTGCACGCCAACGCCCTGGAAGCACACGTCACCCCGCAGTCGGTCGATTGCCTTTTTCTCAATCCGCCCTATGGCTGGAATCTCGGTGACAAGGAAGCCGGCGGCAAGCGGGTGCGGCTGGAACACCAGTTCCTGCAACACTTCTTCCCCGCCCTGCGCGGCGACGGCCTGCTCATCTACATCGTCCCCAAGGCGAGTTTCAATGATGCCTGCCAGAAATGGCTGCTCGCCCGCTTCGATGACATCGGCGTCTGGCTGGCGGCAACCGATCGTTTCGACCAAATTGTCATCATCGCACGCAAGCGCAAGGCGGCGAGTGCGCAACTGGACCAGGCACAACTGGAGCAGTTTGCTGCCTGGCAGACGGGCAAGGAATCCTGGCCCACGCTGCCGGAGACAGCGGCATACCGCTATTACCCCGCCGCCAACGGCAAAACGCTGCTGATGCAGAGCAAGCTGCTCGACGCCCAGGGCATGGCCGCACTCACGCGTGAATGTTTCGGCCTGTGGCATGACTTCACCGCGAATTTCTGCCGCAGCGACAACCATGCCGCCATCCGCCCGCTGCATGACCTCACCGAGTGGCACACCTGCCTGCTCATCAGCGCCGGCGTAGTCAGCGGTCTGGTCGATAACGGCCAGCGCTGTCTGCTCATCAAGGGCAGAACGACGAAAGCCAAGGTCATCAAAGTTCGCGAAAACGAGGACGGCAACGTGCTCAGCGAAGAACACCGCGACCGCTTCACCACCGTCATCAAGGCGATCGACATGACGCCGGACTCACCCCACTACGGCAGCATCATCCAGATCAAATAACGGATTTTGCCGCCCTTTCCCCGCAGGGAGTACCCCTGCGGGGTTACTCCCGTCATTTCAGAACCCAATGTCAGGAGTAACCATGACGATTACCTTCAACCGTCCAGCCCCGATTGAGCTGGAAAACTTCGACGGCATCTACTGCGATGCCTTCGCCTGCCACCAGCAACTGGTTTTCGTCTCGCTCTGGGGCTATGCCAGCCGGATGATGGCGCTCTACGGTGCCATTACCAGCGGCACACAGCACGCGCTGCAAATCGCCGGTGAACACTATGGCGTCAACAAAAGCCTCGACAAAATGCAGTGCCGCCTGCCGAAAGACAGCCGCTACGGCAACGAGATGGTACACGCCATGCTCCATGCCGACATCGTCAGCGACAGCATCGGCCAACAGCGCGTACTGCTCGGCGACACCTGCGACAACCGCCTCTGGCTTGGTGGTGTCCTAAAATGTATGCTGATAAACGGCGGGCAAACAAAAAGCAACG
>NZ_CALJAH010000193.1 GCF_938028185.1 uncultured Cardiobacterium sp.
CGGCAGTGCCAGCCAACACCTTGCGCTGAATGTGATTAACGTCAATGATGCGCCGTATATAAGTGCTCCTTTCTCTTTGCACAGCACGAATAGTGGCGGAGAAATAAAATGTAATTCGCGAACCTATATACGGGATATAGATAAAGGCGACAAATTAACCTTTAGTGCTGAAATGAGTGATGGTCAGCCATTGCCTTCCTGGCTTTCCATAAACGCCGAAACGGGTGTTTTAACTGGGACTCTGCCTTTTGCTCGTGAGACAAAAGATTATTACGTCAGAATAACGGCTACCGACAAGGCAGGCGCGTCTACCAGCGGTGTACTACTAATTAGAGGCGAGTTTAGAAGAGGTGGAAGAAACGGTACCGATAATGACGATATATTAAAAGGAGGATTGCCGCGAATGAATATGATAATTCATGGTTATGGCGGCAATGATACAATTACTGGAAGCAATCTTCATGATGATTTGTACGGTGATAAAGGAAATGATGTTTTGGATGGTGGGAGCGGTAATGACATCTACCATTTCGCACGCGGAGACGGTAATGACATCATCAACAACCACGATACCGGAGCGAGACGGCATGACAGTATTGATTTCAGCGACATGAACCGCAGCGATTTTGACATCCGTCGCGAAGGCAACAATCTCGTCTTGCGTAGCAAGGATGGAAACAACCAAATCACCGTTACCAACCATTTCCAGCCGGGCTGGCAAATAGACAGTATTTACTTTGCCGACGGCATGACGCTTGACCATGACGCCATTAATTCCTTGACCGGCGCGCAAAATCCACCGCAGGGGAACTATACGGACCCCGCTGCCCAAGCGTTGCAGATGAACCAGGCGATTGCTTCACTGAATAGCCAGGCGCAGCCGCTGGATGCGTTAGCCACACCGGACTTGCAACCACGCCCGTTGCTGGCAGCGGGCAATCTCTGATTGCGGCGTCTTTATTGGCCATGAAAAAGCCCCTGTTCGCAGGGGCTTGTTGTTATAGTCATCCTCACAAACGCTGTACGATGAGGTGGCGTAGCTATAGCTATCCACCGAAAGCCTCATACTGTGTTGCGCCACTAGCGGCGCGTCTTGTCTGAAACTTTCGGTGGATGGCTATACTACACTTGAGCGCTCCATGTGTATGTAAACGGATCCGGTAGGGGCGGTTGGCGCAGCGCCAAGTTATTGCTCTTGCAGCGAGAAACCGCCCGTTTCGTGTGGCGGGTGGTTACGGGCTTCGCCCTAACCACCCCTGAGCGCTCAAGGTGTATGTAAATGGTGTTGTGAGCCGTGGGGGCGGGTTTATGGCAGCACCGGTTCTTGGTCTTTTGCCGGGGCGGTGGTGGCTGCTTCGGGCGGGATGACCGGGTCGGGGACGGGGTTGAGCGCCGGGGCGGGCAGGGCGGCAGGGGTGTTGTCGGCTTCGGTTTCCGGCGGGGTGTCGTCGCCGTTCAGGTAGCGGAAGTAGCGGCTGTCCGGTTTGACGATGAGGGTGCTGCCGCCGAGGCTGTCGCGGTAGGCGTTGAGGCTGCGCCAGTAGCGGTAGAAGTCGAGGTCGGCGCCGTAGGCGGCCGCGTATTGTTTGGCGGCGGTGGCGTCGGCTTCGCCGCGCATGATGTCGGCTTCTTCGCGTGCTTTGGCCAGCAGTTCTGCCGCTTCGCGTTCGGCAGTGGCGCGGATGACCGAGGATTTTTCTTGTCCGCGCGCGCGGAAGTCTTTGGAGACGCGCTCGCGTTCGGCGCGCATCCGGTCGAAGACGCGGTCGCGGATTTCGTCGGAGAAGTCCACCCGTTTCAGGCGCACGCCGAGGACTTCGATGCCGTAGCGGCTTTCTGCCTGACTGGAGATGCGTTTGCTGGCGGCGTCCATGATGGTGCCCCGGTCTTGCGAGATGGCTTCTTTGACGGAGCGCTGCACGAATTCGCCGCGCAGGTTTTCTTTGACCATGTTGTCCAGGAGGCGGCTTGCCTGGTCAAAGTTGCCCTGGACGCTGGTGTAGAAGGTGCGGATGTCCTTGATGCGCCATTCGACGAAGTAGTCCACGATGAGCCATTTTTTTTCGTTGGTCATGAAGCGTTCGGGTTCAACGTCCAGGCGCTGGATGCGGGCGTCGAAGCGTTCGACGTTCTGCACGAAGGGGACTTTGAATTTGAGTCCGGCTTCGTCGTCGGTGCTGATGAGGCGCGAGAATTGGGTGACGACGGCGATTTGCCGTTCGTTGATGATGTAGGCGCTGCTGGCGAGGATGACGAGGGCGACCATGAGGGCCGCGATGAGGGCGTTGGTTTTGTGGTTCATGCGGGTTTCCTGGCGTTAGCGGCTGCGGCTGCGGTCGTTGCGGCTGTTGTTGCTGGCCGGGGTGCGGGGGGTGCCGGTTGTGGGCGCGGCGGGCTGGACAGTGATGGTGCTGTTGTCTGCCGCGCTGTTGTCGTCCTGGAGGGCGGGCAGGGCGGTGGTGGCCGGGGCGTCGCCGAGGTTGATGATGGGGCGCGCGCCGTCGGCATCGACCAGCACTTTGTTGCTGTGCGCGTAGATGCCAGCCATGGTGTCAAGGTAGAGGCGTTCGCGCATGACCGCCGGGTTTTCGCGGTAGGCGGCGAGCAGGTTGTTGAAGCGGCTGCTGTCGGCGGCGGCGCGGGCGAGGGTTTCGGCTTTGTAGGCTTGCGCGGCCTGTAGCAGGCGTTTGGCTTCGCCTCTGGCGACCGGGATGCGTTCGCGTGCGTAGGCTTCGGCTTCGAGGCCGAGGCGTTCTTCGTCTTCGCGGGCGCGCACGGCGTCTTCAAAGGCGTCTTGGACTTCGACCGGCGCGCGCGCGTCTTGCAGTTCGAAGGCGACGATTTCAAAGCCGAGGTTGTATTGTTCGAGGGTTTTTTCGATGATTTGTTTGGCTTCTTGTGGCCACTCGCCGCGTTTGTCGATGAGGATGTCGTCCACGGTGTTGCTGCCGACGACTTCGCGGATGGCGGAGATGACGATGTCGCGCAGCACTTCTTCGGGCTGGTTTGCCTGGAAGAGGTAGTTTTTCGCGTCGCGAATGCGGTATTGCACGGCGGCGCCGATTTCGACGATGTTTTCGTCGCTGGTCAGCATTTGTCCGTTGCGCTGGTCGCTGGTGCTGACGCGGCCGCTTTGGCTCTTGAATTCGCCGACGCGCATGGATGAGATGGAGGTGACGTCCACTTTGCTGACTTGGCCGAAGGGCGCGGGGACGTGCCAGTTGAGGCCGGCTTTGGTGGTGCGCAGGTAGCGGCCGAGGAAGGTTTCGACGCCGTTTTCGCGCTCGCGCACGGTGTAAACGCCGCTCGACAGCCAGGCGACGAAGGCGGCGGCGAGGATGAGCAGGATGATTTTGCCAGAGAGGCGGAAGGTGGCGGGGCTGCCGTTGTTGTCGCCGTTATTGTTGCTACGGCGCGGGTTGCGGCGCAGCAGTTTGTTGAAGAATTCGTCCAGATCCGGCGGCTGGTCGTTTTTTTTGTTGCCGTCGTTGTCGTTGCCCCAGGGGTCTTGTGCCATCGCGACCGGTTGTGGTCGGCGGCTCAGGTAGCCGAGCAAGAAGGTGAACATGGGTTGCGGGTTCCTTATTCGTTGAGGTCTGTATGGGTTTGGAGTTCAAAGCGGCGATTATACTTTGATTGTATCTGGTGATAATGCTTTTCGCGCAGGCGGATGTGCAGCCATTGGCTGCCGTCTGCGGCGCTGCGTTCTTCCAGCACGGCGTGTTCGGCGTAGAGCGCGGCGCGCAGTGCGCCTTCGTGTGGCGCGAGGTGCAGCCAGCCGCTTTTTTCGTCGCTTTTGAAGTGGGCGACGATGGCGTCGGTGAGCAATTCCACCCCCGCGCCGGTCAGTGCAGAGAGGAAGACGGCTTCCGCCTTGCCGTCCGCGCCCAGCTTGACGCGCGGGGCTTCGCCGCGCAGGTCGATTTTGTTATAGACGCGCAGGGTGGGGACGTCGGCGG
>NZ_CALJAH010000194.1 GCF_938028185.1 uncultured Cardiobacterium sp.
AGATGCAGGACTTTTTCCGCTTCTGCCATAATTTCCGGGCCGATGCCGTCGCCGGGGAGAAAGAGGATGTTTTTCATGTTTATTCCTTGAAAAGCCAGGGGAATTGTTGCCGGTGCCGCGCTTCAAAGGCGCGGATGTCGGCGGCGTGTTGCAGCGTTTGCCCGATGTCGTCGAGGCCGTGATAGAGCGCGTGCTTGCGGAAGCCGTCCACGCTGAACGGGTAACTTGCCGCACCACATTGAATCGTCTGCATTTCCAGATTGACTTCAATCGTGACCGCATCCGCCGTTTGCGTCGCTGCGAGCAGCGCTTCGGCGTCGGCGGCGCTGACCTGTGCGGGCAGGACGCCGTTTTTGAAGCAGTTGCTATAGAAGATGTCGCCAAACGATGGCGCAATGACCGCACGGAAGCCGTATTCATCAAGCGCCCACACCGCGTGTTCACGCGAGGAGCCGCAGCCGAAATTCGCCCCGGCGAGGAGGAATTTGGCGCCGTGGTAGCGTGGCTCGTTCAGCACGAACGCTGGGTTGGGCGCGCGGTCGGGCAGATAGCGCCAGTCATCAAAGAGGTACTGGCCGAAACCGGTTTTGCTGATGAGCTTCAGATATTGCTTTGGCAGGATGGCGTCAGTGTCTATATTGCTGCGGAAGAGCGGCGCGAGCAGGCCGCGTTCAACGGTAAATGCCTTCATGCCAGCCACTCCCGTACATCGACAAAGTGCCCGGCAACCGCCGCCGCGGCCGCCATCGCCGGACTGACCAGATGGGTGCGTGCGCCCTGCCCTTGCCGCCCTTCAAAATTGCGGTTCGAGGTGGAGGCACAGCGCTTGCCCGCCGGGATGCGGTCGGCGTTCATCGCCAGACACATCGAGCAACCCGGCCCGCGCCATTCAAAACCGGCGGCGGTGAAAATGCGGTCGAGGCCTTCGGCTTCCGCCTGCGCCTTGACCAGCCCGGAACCGGGCACGACCAGCGCCGTTTCAATATTCGCCGCCACCTTGCGCCCTGCGAGGATGCGGGCGGCGACGCGCAAATCTTCAATGCGCGCGTTGGTGCAAGAGCCGATGAAGACCGCATCGAGCGGGATGTCGCCCACCGCCTGCCCTTCGCGCAGCCCCATATAATCGAGCGCGCGCGCGTAGGCGTTGCGCTGGTTGGCATCACGCGCGTCGGCAAGATGCGGCACCACGCCGCCGACATCGACCACCATTTCCGGCGACGTACCCCAGCTCACCTGCGGCGCGATTTTTGCCGCATCCAGCACGACTTCCGCGTCAAACACCGCATCATCGTCGCTGACCAACGTGCGCCAATACGCCTCCGCCGCCTCCCACAGCGCGCCCTGCGGCGCACTCGGCCGCCCGCGCAAATACGCGAGCGTCGTCTCATCGACCGCGACCAGCCCGGCACGCGCGCCCGCCTCAATCG
>NZ_CALJAH010000195.1 GCF_938028185.1 uncultured Cardiobacterium sp.
TTTGGCTTCCACATCCGACCAAGTTTGGGTGTAGGCGGTAACCTGGTAGCCTGCGCCGCCGGCCTTGTTGAGCATGGGGATGAATTCGTTGCCGATCAGTTCGTTGAACTCGTCGGCATGGATGGCGACCATGCGCTTCTTGGTCGGGCCGGACTGGCCGTAGCCGTGGCCGTGTTTGTAAATCTGACCGGCCAGCGAAGTCAGATCGGCGAACATGGCGTTGCCAACGGCAGCGGCCACTTCGGCATCGGTCAGTGCGTCCAGCCCGACGTAAACCACTGCGTTCTGCTCCATCACTTTGCGCCAGTCCATAATCGGACGCGTATCGGCCAAATCTTTGAAATTCGGGCTGATCAGCTCGGCCACGCGACCGCTGGTCAGTTTTTCCAGCAAGGGGTAGAGCGAGCTGACCAGCTTTTCGAAATAACTGCGCTCGTTGCCCAAGATACCGGTTACCGCATCACTTACCGCATCGTTCAGGTTTTTCTGCTTCAGGAAGGTGGACAAGCGTACCGCATCAATGCTGCGCCCGGTTTTGCTGACCTGTTTCTTTTCGGCATCGGACAAATCGAAATCATCAAAATCTTTTTGCCAGCCTGGGCATTCCCGGTTCAGGATAGATGCAAAATATTGCGCGGCCAAATCGTCTACATTGACGGCGCAGCGGTAAATCAGTAGATAGCTCGGTTTGATCGATAGTGCCTCCATCATTTTTCCCAACACATTGACGAAGCGCCAAACGAAATCGCGGAATGCCGCCGACTGCCCTTCGCCCGGCATCTGGTTGGCGATGCGCGTCGCCACTTCGGTGACGCGGAGGAAGGAACCGACCGGGTTGTACTGTGCTGACAGATCCGGGAAGCCCAAATGGAACATATAGAACTGGTCTTCGCGCCCGGCGGCCTTCGCCTCGACGTACATCCGCAGCAGCAGTTCGCGGTCGCCCTTGGGATCGAAGACGATAACGATGTCGCCGCGATGGATGTCCTGGGTAATCAGCACCTCCGCCATGCGCGTCTTGCCGACGCGGGTGGTGCCGAAAACGATGGTGTGCGAGACCCGCGTCGAGAGCGGCTGGTACACCGGCTGTTCGCCTTCCGGCATACCGACGGTGTGCAGCCAGGTTTTGCCTTCCAGTCCCGGCGCGGGACGCCACGGATTGAACAGGCTGTCGGACTCCAGATAGCGGGCGAACGCACGGGCAAAGAGGCCGTGATGCTGGCGGTTGCAATAGGCGCGGGCACGATAATAACCGTCGCTGAAGCGGGTAAAGCGCTGGTTCTTGTGCAGATCAATGTCGTAAAGGCGTTGCGCATGGATGGATTCCCAGAGGAAACCCATGCCGAGAAACTGGTTTTTCAGCTGGCGCAGCGCACGGCTCTCCATCCGGTAGGGCGGCAGGCGGGTGAGGTTGCGCTGATAGCTGGCGACGTAATAACCGTGGCAGCCGCGCACCCAGGCACGGTAGAGAAAGACTGCCGAGCCCGCCCAGGCGATGGACGGCACCAGGAGCGCCATTTCGGAGGCGAGAAAGAGGAAGGCGGCGCCGACGAGGTACGCCCAGACGGCGGTGTACTCGTGGATGTCGCGCAACAGTGCCTCTTTCGCATAACGCTTGCGCCCGCCGCGCATATCGGCGACGGTGCGCAGCATCAGACTGCGCAACAGGCGGCGCAGCAGACGAAACGGCAGGGAGAACAACGCACGCATCACGCAACCCTTACGGCGAGACCTGACCCTGGTCGTAGAGTGCCGGGTAGTAGCGGATGCCGATGACGTGCAGCATCAGAATCAGGCGGTTGTCGAGGTCAAAACGCTGTACCTCCAGCGCAGGCCAGGCCTCGCGGAACTGGCGCAGGATGTCGGCGTCGCCGATGAGCAGCACGGTGTAATGCTCCGCCTGCAAACGGTCGTGGTATTTCTTGAGAAACGCGACCGAGAGCGGGTCGGCACCGACCAGTGCCAGCTTGACCGGTACCACCGCCTGCACCCCCGCATCCTTGACGTGATAGGCATCAAAGCTGCGATTCTGCGGCGCTTTCGCCTGAAGACGCGCCACTTCACTGGCCAGGTCTTCATTGCTCGCCCATTCCTCGGTGGGTACTGTCCCCGGCAGCGGCGCGGGCTGGTCGGCAAACACTGCCCCGGCGACAGCAGCGGCGAACAGGGAAAAAAGCACGGATTTCAGGCTCATTGCAGGCTCCTCAAATAGTTTTTGGCGTACTGGCGCACCGTTTTCACGACGTAGTTGCGCGTCTCGCGGTAGGGCGGGATGCCGCCGTAGCGCTCAACCGCCCTGGGGCCGGCGTTGTAGGCGGCCAGCCCCAAATCCACCCGGCCAAAGGTGCGCAGCTGTATGCCGAGGTAACGGGTACCGGCGTCAATGGCGATCGCCGGTTCAAACATGTCCGCCGGGTCGTAACCCATCGCGCGGGCGGTATCCGGCATCACCTGCATCAGCCCGCGTGCCCCCTTGGGCGACACCGCGCCCTTTTGGCAGGCACTCTCGCTGCCGATGACCGCGCTGATGAGCAGCGGCGAGACGCCGTAACGCGCCGATGCCTGGTTGATGTGTTCGGCATAGCAGGGATGAATGGACGGCCGGGCGACGGCAGCCTTGCCGACGGCGGCAGGATTGACGGCGGGTGATTGGCGCGCGTGCAGACGGCGCGCGGCGAGCTCCGCCTGTACGCGCGGCAGCGTCGCCTGCGCGAGCGAAAGTTCGCCGGGGAAATCGGCAAGGTGCAGTTGCCACAGGCCGAAAGGAATGGACGGGTCGGCCTGGAGATAGCGGATGAGCGTCTGCTGGTCGCGCAGACGGATGGGCTGGTTGTCGCGCCACACCAGCCACGGCCAGGTATCGCTGCCGTGCCAGAGCGTGGCCGTGTCCAGTTGATAACGGGCGGCCGCTTCGCGGATGTAATTCGGCGTGGTCGCAACGGCGGCGGGTGCGGCAAGTGCGGACGGCAACAGGCAGGCGAGGCAGAGCGGCAACAGGCGGCGCATCAGATCCTCCCCTGCCGGTGGGCGACGGCAGACGGTGCAGGTTCAACCGTTTTGCCAATCAGCTCCGGGTGCTGCTTGTAGGTGAGGTAGTAGCCGAGAACCGAACGGACGTAGTCGAAGGTCTGGCCTTCGCAGTCCGGGGTGGGATGCCAGTTATTGCTGGGACAGCGCGCCCTTTGTTTTGGGGTATAGGCAAAAGAAGCAAGCGGTACACCGTTCGGGGTCTTGATCCCGGAATTTTTCCCTTTGAGGCGTGTCCCGTGCAAATAACTGTCAGCGGTACCTTCGCCTGCGTTGTAACCTGCAGCGATGGTGCGGATATTGCCGTTATAACGGTCAGCCAAAAATCTGAGGTAGCGGTTCCCGGCATTGAGATTGCATTCAGCATCGTAAGGTTGGTAGCACTTCCAGCGGCGCGCGGTATCCGGCATCAGTTGCATCAGTCCCATTGCACCAACGCCATCGGATCTGGCCTTGAGCTTGTAAACAGATTCCTGGGTAATGATGGCGTGCGCCAGCTCCACTTCGACGCCATTGGCATTGGCAACGCGCATGATTTGTCCGGCATAGGACAGGCGTCGCGCTGACATGGCCTTATAAGTGACCGGCTTGAATTTGGGTGGTGGCCAGTTCTCGTCAACCTCCGCCCTGAGCGCCACCGGCGTACTGTCTTGCGGCGGGATCGGCTCATTGCTGCCCATGCCGTCGCCACATCCGCCGCGTCACTGTCATAACTGCTACCCGTCGTGCTTTGTGTCGTGTCGTCATATTTGAGCTTGCCCGACGGTTTGTCGCGGTCGAAACAGCCTGCCAGCAATGCCGACAGGCCGATGAGCAGCAGGGTGTTACGCGCGGCCATCATGGTTGTCCCTTACGGTTTGACCGCCGCTTTGCCGGGAGCAGCCGCTGCCGGGGGCGCGGCTGCGGCATTTTTTGCGTCATCCGCCGCATCCTGGCCGCCGTGTTCGGCGATGTAGGCGTCAATCTTCGCCTGCATCTCGTCGGCTTTGGCCTGTTCCTGTTCGCGCGCGGCGGCACGCGCTGCCGCCTGCGCTTCCAGTTCGTTGTAGATTTTGGTTTTTTCTTCAGTGACCATCACCGCGTAGGCGAGTTGCGCCCGTACCGCGCGCATTTCATCGGCGGCTGCCTTTTTCGCGTAGTAGCGCATGGTCTCGTCGTCTGG
>NZ_CALJAH010000196.1 GCF_938028185.1 uncultured Cardiobacterium sp.
GCTATCGGAAGAAGCCGGTGCAGCCCAGAGGGTTAGCGGGAATAAAAGAAACAGGGGCAGGATTTTCATGGCAAGTTACCTGTAGGGTTTGACGAGATGCGCGGTATTGCTGCACGGGAATGATATTGGGGCGAATATTTATGCGGGAATGACAGGGTTTGCTCCGGTAGTTTCGATAACAGCAGCTTACGCCAACGCGCCATGGTTATCCGGCCTGACAAATTTGTGGCGCGTGAATTTCAGGCTGGCAGCGCGCCAGTCGGGACGAATTGCGCGCATCACGTAGCAGATACACCTCGTCAGCAAAGATAAATTTGTTGCATAAAAAAACCCGCCAATGCGCGGGGTAAAGCGGTAATCCCTTTGAAGCAGGGACTAATTTTTAATGAAGGATTCCCAAGAGTTCATACCGAACAACAAGAGTCGCAATCCCTTTGAAGCAGGGACTAATTTTTAATGGTACCGATGCTCCGAGCTGGCTTGTTTGGATGCGTCGCAATCCCTTTGAAGCAGGGACTAATTTTTAATTCATTCATTCACTGGAGACTGTTATGGAAACTATGTCGCAATCCCTTTGAAGCAGGGACTAATTTTTAATCTAAAGGAGCCAGCATGAAAAACCATGCACAAAGTCGCAATCCCTTTGAAGCAGGGACTAATTTTTAATCCGATGCGGCGCGCGCCCTTGCCAACGACCTTGTCGCAATCCCTTTGAAGCAGGGACTAATTTTTAATTGCCTGACCCGGCGTGCCATCTGCGCGCCGAAGTCGCAATCCCTTTGAAGCAGGGACTAATTTTTAATCAGTTATTGTCGGTTATGACGGGCTGTCGTAAGTCGCAATCCCTTTGAAGCAGGGACTAATTTTTAATGTTATGTTTGGATTCGGTAAGCGCCAGCTCACGTCGCAATCCCTTTGAAGCAGGGACTAATTTTTAATCTCAACATCTCGCTAAAAACCAAGGATGGACGTGTCGCAATCCCTTTGAAGCAGGGACTAATTTTTAATAGCGGGGTGTGTTTTTCCTCCTTGTTTTCAGTTGGTTACAGAGGGCGTTTCCAATTTTTGCAAAGGTGAAAAAGTTGACGCTGCGAGTGTTGTTTTTATTAGGGTTTTTCATGGCGGTTTTGGGATGGCCGGTGTTGTCCAGGATGGGCGTATTTTACTGTATTGGGTCAGGTTTTTGTATGGTTCGGTTTTATGGTGTTTTTGGCGTGTTTCCTTTTGGAATTGTGATTCTTGGGCTGGTGTTGTTTACAGGCACCAGATGCCTTCCGGGGTTTTGGGGTGGTATTCGTAGCAGAGGCTGGCGGCAGGCAGGCGCCAGGCGCGCAGGTCGTCTTCGTTTTTGCTCATTTGGGCGAGTTCTTGCCAGAGGTGCTCAAACTGGCCGGGGCTGGCGCGGTAGAGGAAGGTGCTGTTTTGTAGCGGGATGGCTTCTTCGCAGAGGCGTTTGTGGATTTTTTGCAGGCGCCTGGGCGCGGCGATGTCGTAGGCGATAAGGTAGTCGGGCATGATTCTGTCCAGGTTATGTTTCGGGCATCGGTGGTTTTTTCTCTGACGCTACCCCCTCCCCAGCCCTCCCCCGCTGCGGGCTTCGCCCTGCAGGGGAGGGGGCAGTCCGGCGGGTATCCGGGCAGCGGTGGGCGGGTTTTGGTTTCCGGTTTACATACACATTGAGCGCTCAGGTGTATGTAAACGGTAGAGGGCAAGGGTTTTCTACGGCAAATCGTCTATCGGTTTTTGTGCGCGCGGCATCAGGTCTTCGTGTTTGACGCCCATGTGATCGACGATGGCGCTGGCGACGAAGATGGAGGAGTAGGTGCCGAAGACGATGCCGATGATCATCGCGGTGGAGAATCCGGTGAGGATGGTGCCGCCGAAGAGGGCGAGGGCAATGACCGAGAGCAGGGTGGTGAAGCTCGTCACCATCGTCCGTGCCAGCGTCTGGTTGATGGAGGTGTCGATGACGTCGCGCGGGGTGACGGCGGGCAGTTTGCGGAAGTTTTCGCGGATGCGGTCATAGACGACCACGGTGTCGTTCACCGAGTAACCGAGGATGGCGAGCAGCGCCGCCAGTACGTTCAGGTCAAACGGCCAGTGCATCAGCGAGAAGATGCCGGCGGTGATGATGACGTCGTGCAACTGCGCCAGTACCGCGCCGAGGGCGAATTTCCACTCGAAGCGCAGGCCGAGGTAGATGATCATGCCGATGCAGGCAAGACCAATGGCAAGCAGGCCTTTGCTGACGAGTTCTTCTTTGTACTGGCCGCCGACTTTGGATTGTCCGGTGAGTTTGGCGTCCGGCGCGTCGGCTTGTAGTGCGGCGACCATGTCGCTCATGGTCTGGTCGATGTTGGCGCCTTCTTGTTCGGCGAAGCGGATTTGTACGTCACGCGAGGAGCCGTATTGAACGACGCCCGCGTCCGGCACGATTTTTTCGGCGACGCTGCGCACGTGGTTGATGTCCGCCGATTGGGCGTATTGCATTTCGATGGTCGCGCCACCGGTGAATTCGAGGCCGAAGTTGAAGCCACGGAAGGCGATGAGCAGAATGGCGGCGACGGTAAGGATGGTCGAGAGCCAGAGTCCGTTCCGGCTGTATGTCATGAAGTGGATGTAGGGCAGTTTGATTTGCATGGTGGTGTTCTCAGAGGTTTATCTTCGGATTGGCTTTGCGCAGGGTGAAGAATTCGACCAGCGCGCGGGTGACGAAGATGGCGGTGAACATGGTGGTGAGGATGCCGAGCGAGAGGGTGACGGCAAAGCCTTTGATGGGGCCTGCGCCGAAGCTGAACAGCAGCACCGCGACGATGAGGGTGGTGATGTTGGCATCGACGATGGTGGAGAGCGCGTTGGCAAAGCCCATGCGTACTGCCTGGTGGATTTCGATGTGTTCGTGCACTTCTTCGCGGATGCGTTCGTAGATGAGGACGTTGGCATCGACCGCCATGCCGAGGGTCAGCACGATACCGGCGATGCCGGGCAGTGTCAGCGTCGCACCCAACAGCGACATCAGCGCCACCAGCAGGATGAGGTTGACGACGAGGGCGATGTTGGCGTACAGCCCCAGTTTGCGGTAGTAGGCGAGCATGAAGATGATGATGAGGGCGAGGCCGAGCAGCGAGGCGTTGATGCCCTGGTCGATGTTCTTTTTCCCGGCGTTCGGGCCGATGGTGCGTTCTTCGATGATGTACACCGGGGCGACGAGCGAGCCGGCGCGCAGGGTGGCGGCGAGTTTTTGTGCGCGCGAGTACGGGGTGATGCCGGTGATTTGGAAGCGGTCGGCGAACTGGCTTTGGATGGTGGCGGAGTTGACCACGGTTTCGCGTTTTTCGACGGTGGTGACGGGTTTGCCGTTTTCGTCGTTTTTGGTGACCGGGATGTATTCGACGTAGATGGTCGCCATCGGTTTTTTCAGGTTTTCGCGGGTGACTTCGGCCATTTGCGCGCCTCCGGCGGAGTCGAGGACGACGTCCACCGCGATGCCCTGCTGGCCGTTGCCGGCGGCGGCATCGACGATGTGTTCGCCGCTCATCACCACTTTGCGTTTGAGGAGGATGGGGGTGCCGTCTTCAAACCAGGCGAGTTTGCTGCCAAAGGGGGCGCGTTTCATCCGCACCGCCTGGGCGAGGTCGCCCTGTTCGTCCACGATGTAAAACTCCAGTGTGGCGGTGGAGCCGAGCATTTCTTTGGCTTTGGCGACGTCCTGGATGCCGGGGAGCTGGATGAGCAGGCGGTCGTCGCCGACGACCTGGATGGAGGGTTCGGCGACGCCGAGGCTGTTGACCCGGCTTGCCATGCGCATCCGGTTCTGGTCGGCGGCGCGGCGTTTGAGTTCGCTGATGCCTTGTTCACTGTATTGCAGGCGGACGCGGTACTGGCCGTTTTCTTCGAGGTTTACTTGTTCGAGGTTTTGCGGCAGGACTTTGCGCAGTTCGTCCAGCGCGCGGTCGCGGTCGGCGTCGCTGCCGTAGCTGATGAGCGCGCCGCCGTTGGCTGCGGCTTCGGCGCCGAGCAGCGGGATGTTGTTTTTTTCGCTGGTGGCGGTGGCAAGGTCAATGAGTTCGGCGGATTTGCGGGTGAAGAGTTCGTTGCTGTCCACTTGCAGCAGGAAGGAGATGCCGCCGCGCAGGTCAAGACCGAGGTTCATCGGCGCCAGTCCAATGCTTTGCAGCCAGGTCGGGGTGTTTGGCGAGAGGTTCACCGAGACGGCGTTGTCCGGGTATTTGCTGGTGAGCAGGTCGCGTGCCTGGATTTGTACGTCGGTCTGCGGGAAGAAGAGGTTGAGGTTGTCGCCTTCGACTTTCCAGCGGTCGGGGGCGATGTTGGCGTCGCGCAGTTGGTTGGTGATTTCTTGCGCGGCGGCGGTGGCAGCGTCGGCGCTGGCAAATTGCATTTGTACGGTCGGGCTTTTGCCGTACCAGTTTGGCAGGGCAAGCAGCGCACCCAAGAGGGTGACGGCGATGATGAGGGCGTATTTCCAGCCGGCGAAGGCTTTGTTCATGGTGGTGTCCGGGTTGCGGGAGGTCTGTAAGTGAAAAAGGCTGCCCTGCGGCAGCCTGTGGGCGGGTTCAGGCTTTGTCGGCGCTGTCGTCTTCCGCTTTGTCGCCGTCTTCGGCGGGCTTGTCCAGTTTGACGTTTTTGTCGTCGTTGGTGGCCTTGTTGCTGCCCAGCGTCGCCTTGAGCGAGCCTTTCGGCAGGACTTGTACCACCACGCCGCGCTGGATGCGGATGATGGTGTTTTTCGCAATTTCGAGGTCAATGGCGAAGTTGTCCAGGTCGATGATGCGTCCCATGATGCCGCCGTTGGTCATCACTTCGTCGCCTTTTTTCAGGTTGGTAATCAGCAGTTGGTGCTCTTTCATTTTCTTTTGCTGCGGGCGGAACATGAAGAACCACATCACGCCAAAGAGCAGCACCATCATGATGATGGAGGTCATGCCACCGCCTGCTTGCGGGGCGGCCTGTTGGGCGTAAGCGTCCTGGATGAAAAACATGGTTGTTTCCTCTCAAGTTTAAGGGTTAATGGAAGCGCGGCATTATATAGCGCCGCTGTTGCGCATGGCATAAAAATCGGCGGCAAAGCCCGCGAACTGCCCGGCTTCTATCGCCGCGCGCATGGTGTGTATCAGGCGGATGTAGTAGCGCAGGTTGTGGATGGTGTTCAACCGCGCGCCGAGCATTTCGTTGCATTTGTCGAGGTGATGCAGGTATGCCCGGCTGTAATGGCGGCAAGTGTAGCAATCACAACCCTCTTCCACCGGGCGCAGGTCGCGCTTGTACTGGCTGTTGCGCAGTTTGAGCGTGCCGAAGCGGGTGAAAAGGTAGGCGTTGCGCGCGTTGCGGGTCGGCATGACGCAGTCAAACATATCGATACCACGGCGCACGCCTTCGACGATGTCTTCCGGCTTGCCGACGCCCATCAGGTAACGCGGTTTGCTCGCGGGCAGATGCGGCAGGGTGTGCTCCAGCGTCGCGTTGCGCAGCTCCACCGGTTCGCCGACCGCCAGCCCGCCGATGGCGTAACCGGGCAAATCCAGCGCGACCAGGCCGTCTGCCGATTCGCGCCGCAAATCGGGATAAACGCCGCCCTGGACGATGCCAAAGAGATGGTTCGGATTGCCCGCGTGCGCCGCCTTCGAGCGCGCCGCCCAGCGCAGCGACAGGCGCATCGATTTCGCCGCCTCATCGTGTGTCGCCGGGTAGGGCGTGCATTCATCGAGCTGCATGACGATGTTGGAATTGAGTGCGCGCTGCACCTGCATCGAGCGCTCCGGCGAGAGGAAGACCTCGCTGCCATCGACCGGCGAGCGGAAGCGTGCGCCTTCTTCGGTCAGCTTGCGGATTTTGGCGAGGCTGAACACCTGAAAGCCGCCGGAATCGGTGAGAATCGGCTTGTCCCAGTGCATGAACGGGTGCAGTCCGCCGTGGGCGGCGACGATGTCCTCGCCGGGACGCAGCATCAGGTGGAAGGTGTTGCCGAGGATGATTTCCGCGCCGAGCGCGTGCAGCTCCTCCGGCGCAAGCCCCTTGACCGTGCCGAGGGTGCCGACCGGCATGAACACCGGCGTTTCCACCGTCTGCCCGTCGGGGAAGGTAATGCGGCCGCGCCGCGCGCTGCCGTCTTGGGTAATAAGCTGATATTGCATGATGAAAAAGGTAATGTTCCAAAATGGATGCTGCGCTGTGGGAGCGGCTTTCTCATAAATCGATATGGTTAGAACCGCAGGTAGTATGACGGAGCTGCTGCAGCGGTGGATTTATGATGCTACCCCCACCCCAACCCTCCCCCGCTGCGGGCTTCGCCCTGCAGGGGAGGGAGCAGAACGGCGGAAGATTCGGTAGCCGTTGCCGTGACTGCCCAAATACACCCTCTCCCCGTGGGGAGGCTGGAACAGCTCGTCCGCAGGACGAGAAAGCAGGGGTTTGGCAGGGACAAACGTTTTTCGTATGGCAGCATCATTTTGGATCGCCATCAAAAAAGGAAGGCTTGCGCCTTCCTTGTGATGCGTGGCGGCAGGATTACTGCTCGATGCCCATGGCCTGCAACGTTTCGCGGGTGACACCGCCCACGCCGAGGTTGTGCTTGTGCTGATAGGCTTCCAGCGCCTTCATCGTGCCGGGGCCAAGCGAACCGTCAACGCTGACCTTGTAGCCTTCCTTCTTCAGCGCTCTTTGTACCGCTTCGATGGTCTTGCTGTTCACGGTGTCATTACACAGCACGCTTTCCCAGCGCACCTGCGCATCGGCGACCTTCTCGAACTTGGTCACTTCCGCATATTCGGCCGGAATTTCCTTCTCGCGCTGTTCGGCTTCTTTCACCAGCTTCTTCACCTTGACCGTCTTGTATTCGGCAGGCACTTCGATTTCGCGGGTAGTTTCCTCGCTCACCAGTTTTTGCTTCTTCACCGTCTCGAACTTGGCTTCGACCTGGGTCGGGTTCAGGCGGGCTTCTTCCTGCACGGTTTGCTTGGTGATGGTTTCCATCTGCGCCGGGACTTCCACCATGCGCAGCGCTTCGCCAGCGGAGGAGAAGGTACGCGCCGGGCCTTCGCTGCGCGCGGTCATGTACGCCGGTTTGGCGACCACTTCTTCCTTCACTTCGGCATATTGCGGCGGCACGACTTCCTGCGTGGTCATCGCCGGCTCAACTTCAATCTGCTCCTCGACGGTTTCAAAGACGGCGGGGACGATTTCCAGTTTCTTGCTGGCGGGCTTGATCACGACCTGCTCTTCCGTCCACTCGTATTCGGCGGGAACAATTTCGTAGGATTTGGCGGCATCCTTGATGACGACCTGCTCGGTGCGCGGCTCGAACTTGGCCGGAACCACGACCAGCGCCTGGCATTCGCCCGGCTTCACTTGCGGCACGGTCAGGGCGACGCTGTCAGCGGGGGCAGAGGCGGCCGCTTCCTGGGCCTGGGCGGCGTTGTCATCTTGTGCCTGAGCCAGGGCGGCGATTGCGACGGAAGTCAGCAGCACAGAAATCTTGCGTTTCATCATTCAAAATCTCCTGAGTTACGAGGATTCACATAAAAAATTGACGTTTTGAACAAGTTAGCCGTCCAAAAATCGTCACATACTTTAGCGCAACCCGCCGACGGTCGGCAAACAATTCCTGCAAAAAATGCGGGATTTGCGCGATGCGGGAGCGATGCGACCATTTGCGTCAGTCGGCGACTTCGACCAACGTCACCTGAATGCCACGCTTGTCCAGCGCCTCAATAAAGGCGGGGTCGGCATCGCTGTCGGTAATGAGATGGCTGATTTGTGCCAGTTCGCCGGAAACAAAGGTGCTGTCGCGTCCCAGCTTGCGGCTTTCCACCACCACCAGCACCTTTTCCGTGGCGCGGCGCAGCATCATTTCATTAATGGCGACTTCATCGACATTGGACGTGGTCAGCCCGCCCTGCAGGCTCACCCCGCTGAAGCCCATAATCGCCTTTTGCGCGGTGACTTTTTCCAGATTGCGCAGCGCGAACTCGCCGGTCAGCGCTTCTTTCGGGAATTGGGCATGGCCGCCGGAGAGAATCAGCTTGATGCGCGGGTCAAGGTCAAGATGTATCGCCTTGCCGTTGTTGGTGATGGTGGTGATGCGCCGCTCCTTGACGTAATCCAGCGTCAGCAGCGCGGTGGAGGATGAATTGATGAAAATGGTGTCACCCTCGTGGATGCAGGCGGCGGCACGCGCGGCAATGGCGCGTTTGCAGCGTTCGCGCTGTTGGTTTTCCTGCGACGGCGGGGCGGCGAGTGTCGCCCCGCCGTAAAAACGCTGCAAAAAACCGCGTTGTGCCAGCACATCCAGGTCGCGGCGGATGGTGAGCGCGGAGACGTTTTGCGCGTCCGCCAGCTCCTGTACCTTGCATTCCGGGTTCGCCGCCAGGGTTTCGAGGATTTTCTGGCGGCGTGCTTCCACGAAGGCCATTGAGCGTTTCATATTCCTTTATTCCTTACTTTTATTAACGTGTCAGCGCGCATTGTAGCGCCACGCGCCTGAAACATTCAACTCATTCATAAAACTATCGCTTAACCTGCTAATATCGCCATATAAGCGGATACTTCCGCACAACGAACGCTGATATATGTTCGTTTTGTTTTTTCTGTATTGCGTTTTGAACATCTTTAGCGTTACCATAGCCGCGCGCGGACGGAAACCGTTTCCGTTTGCCAGTCCTTTCATGTCCACCGGAGTTTACCCATGAGCAAAGTTAGTGAAATCACCAGAGAAAGCTGGATACTCAGCACCTTCCCCGAATGGGGAACCTGGCTCAATGAAGAAATCGAGCAGGAAGTCGTCCCCGCAGGCAACTTTGCCATGTGGTGGCTCGGATGCGTCGGCATCTGGCTGAAAACGCCGGGCAACGCCAACATCTGCATGGACTTGTGGTGCAGCCGCGGCAAAAGCACGAAGAAAGTGAAAGACATGGTGCGCGGCCACCAGATGGCAAACATGGCCGGGGTGCGCAAATTGCAGCCGAACCTGCGCGCGCAGCCGATGGTGCTGGACCCGTTTGCGATTAACGAAGTCGATGCCATCCTCGCCTCGCACTTCCATAGCGACCACATTGACGTCAATGTCGCCGCCGCCATCGTCAATAATCCCAAGCTGAACCACGTCAAATTCATCGGCCCGTGGCATTGCACCGAACTGTGGAAAAAATGGGGCGTGCCGGAAGACCGCCTCGTCACCGTCAAACCGGGCGATGTTGTCAAAATCAAGGATATGGAAATCCACGCGCTCGATTCATTCGACCGCACCTGTTTGGTAACGCTGCCGGTCGAAGGTGCGGAAGCACAAGGCGGCGAGCTGAAAGGCCTTTGCCCCAGCGATGAAGAAATGGGGCGCAAGGCGGTCAATTACGTCTTCAAAACGCCGGGCGGCACCATTTACCACGGCGCCGATTCGCACTATTCCATCTATTTCGCCAAACACGGCAAGGATTACGACATTGACGTCGCCCTCAACAATTACGGCGAAAACCCGGTGGGCATTGCCGACAAGATGACTTCTATTGATTTGCTGCGCATGGCGGAAGCATTGCGCACCAAAGTCATCATTCCGGTGCATCACGATATTTGGACGAATTTCATGGCAAGCACCGATGAAATTCTCGCCCTGTACCGGATGCGCAAAGACCGCCTGCAATACAAATTCAAACCCTTTATTTGGGAAGTGGGCGGCAAATACGTCTATCCGCGCGACAAGGATTTGACCGAATACCACCACCCGCGCGGCTTTGATGATTGCTTCGAGCAGGAGCAAAACATCCAGTTCCGCTCCATGCTCTAAGGAGGCACCATGTTACTCAGCAAAATGCTGGATGCGGGACACGTCAATTTTGAAACCCGCTTCCCCGACTGGCAAAGCGCCATTCATGGCGGCTGTAAACCGCTGGTTGCCGACGGTACCGTGGATGCGAGTTACGCCGATGAAATCATCGCCTGCATCGAAAAATACGGCCCCTATATCGTCATTGCGCCGGACATTGCCATGCCGCACTCGCAGGAAAATGCCAAGGGCGTACACAAAACCGCGATTTCTTTCATGAAAGTGGCGGAAACCGTCGCCTTTGACGCCAATGACCGCGAAAAAGACGCGCGCCTGTTCTTTACCCTCGCCTCGCAGGATCACGAACAGCATCTGGAGAATATGTCGGCACTCGCCACCATGCTCGACAATGACGCGCTGATTGGCAAATTGTTGCAGGCGCAGAATCACGACGATTTGCGCGCCATTGCGGCGAAATACGGTATCTAGGAGGCCACATGGAATTTTTCTATGCCATTTGGGGATTCTTTTCCAAAAACGTCTTGCAACAACCGGCCTTCTTTATCGGCCTGATTGTGCTTGTCGGCTATATCCTGCTGAAAAAACCCTGGTATGAATCCCTTGCCGGATTTATTAAAGCCAGCGTCGGTTATCTCATTCTGACCGCGGGGGCGACCGGCCTCGTTTCCAGTTTCAAACCGATTATCGGCGGGCTGAAAGAACGCTTTAATGTTTCTGCCAGCATGATGGATCCCTACGCCGGGCAGGCAGCGATTGAAGATGCGCTCGGTCATATTCAGCGCTCATTCAGCGCCGTCTTGACGCTGCTGCTGCTCGCCTTTGTCTTCAACATTCTCGTTGTCCGCTTCCAGCGCATTACCAAAATGCGGGCGCTGTTCACCACCGGTCACGTTCAGGTGCAACAATCCGCCACCGCCTTCTGGCTGCTTTTGGTCTGCTTCCCCGAACTGGGCGACACCGGACTGCTGCTGATGATGTCGCTGGCGCTTGGTCTCTACTGGGCGGTCGGCTCCAACCTGACCATCGCCCCGTCGCAACGCCTCACCGATGGCGCCGGTTTCTGCATCGGCCACCAGCAAATGTTTGGCGTGGCGCTATTCAGCAAACTCTCCGAAATCTTCTTCAAACCCAAGCCGGGACAGGAAACGAAGAAACTGGAAGACATCAAGCTGCCGGGCTGGCTCTCCATCTTCAACGAGAACATGGTCGCCACCACCATCCTCATGACCTTCTTCTTCGGCGTCATCCTTGCCACCCTCGGTCAGCAGTTCGTGCTGGAGCACAGCTCCCAATATCTCTCCAAAAACATGGAGCAAAAAGAGTATTTGGGACTGCTTGCCGCCGGCCTCGTCTTTGACTACAAGGAAGGTACGCCATTCTTCACCTACATCCTGCTGACGGCGATGAAATTCACCGTTTACCTCTCCATCCTGCAACTGGGGGTACGCACCTTCGTTGCCGAGCTGACCGAATCCTTCCATGGTATTTCCGGCCGCTGGCTGCCCGGCGCGGTACCGGCGATTGACTGCGCCGCCACTTACGGCTTCGGCTCGCAGAACGCCATCACCCTCGGCTTCATGTTCGGTGCGCTTGGCCAGTTCCTTGCCCTTGGTGTGCTGCTGGCGATGAACAGCCCGACCGTCATCATCGCCGGATTTATCCCGATGTTCTTCGATAACGCCACCATCGGCCTCTACGCCAACCGCCACGGCGGCTACAAGGCAGCGCTCATCATGCCGTTTTTCTCCGGCCTGATGCAGGTCTTCGGCACCGCCTTTGTCGTCAGCTATGCCATCTACGCCTACAACGGCATGAATGTCGGCCTCGAAGGCGGCTACCTCGGTATGTGGGACTGGGCAATTCTCTGGCCGGGATTCACCTTCCTCATGAAGAACCTGCACTACATCGGCTTCGCCATCGTCATCCTCGTGCTGATTGCCATCCCGCAAATCCAGTACCGCTGCAACCGCGAAGGCTACTTCCTGATGACGGAAGACTACGAAGCCTACAAGGCGAAATTCCCGGAAAGCCATTAAGAAACACGCCCGCTCCCCGCGCGGGGCGGGCAACCCCACCCAATTCACTGACAACAGGAGCAAACCATGAAAGTCCTCGTCTCATGCGCCAACGGCGCCGGCACCAGCCTGATGATGAAAATGAAAGTGCAGCAGGCGCTGAAAGACCTCAACGTCAACGTGGAAAAAATCCACCACTGCTCGATTTCCGAAGGCAAATCCTCGGCGAAACAGTTTGACGTCGTCTTCTGCTCGGCCAACTTCGTCGATATGTTCAAGGATGCCGCCGCCGCAGGCGTGACCGTCATCGGCATGAAGAACATCCTCTCCGTCGATGAAGCCAAAACCCGGATGCAGGAAGCCGGGCTGGTCTGACGCACACACGGGGGCGGTTGGCGACCGCCCCTGCCTTTTTGCCGCCAATTCACACAAAAACACAAAAAACCACAGCCGCCGTTGTTCCATCCTCACACCATTCCTATAATGCCCGCTTCCCGTTCATAAACCACAGAGGAACCCCGCCATGCAACTCACCTATGACGCACTCAAGGCCGAATTCAAGCGCGTGCTGCTCGCGCGCAAACTCCGGGAGGACACCGCCGAGGCGGTCGCCACCCTCTTTGCTGATACCACCCTCTCCGGCATTTACTCGCACGGCGTCAACCGCTTTCCCCGCTTCATCTACCAGCTTGACCAGGGGCATATCCACCCCGAAGCCGAGCCGGAAAAAGTGCTGTCGCTGGGCGCGATAGAGCAATGGGACGCGCATCAGGCGATTGGCAACCTTACTGCCGTCAAAATGATGGACCGCGCCATCGCCCTCGCCGACCAGCACGGCATCGGCGTCGTCGCCCTGAAAAACGCCAACCACTGGATGCGCGGCGGCAGCTACGGCCTGCAAGCGGCGCAAAAGGGCTATGTCGGCATCTGCTGGACCAACTCGCTCGCGGTGATGCCGCCGTGGGGCGGCAAGGAACCGCGCATCGGCACCAATCCGCTGGTGATTGCCGTGCCGGGCAACCCGCCGACCTACGTCGATATGTCCTGCTCGATGTTCTCCTACGGCAAGCTGGAGGTTACGCGGCTGGCGGGCAAACAGACGCCGATAGATGCCGGCTTTGACGATGACGGCAATCTCACCCGCGACCCCGCCACCGTCGAGAAAAACCGCCGCCTGCTGCCGATGGGCTACTGGAAAGGCTCCGGCCTCTCCATCGTGCTGGATATGGTCGCCACCCTGCTCTCCGGCGGGTTGTCGGTTGCCGAAGTGAGCGAGGATTTGGACGACGAATACCGCGTTTCGCAAATCTTCATCGCCATTGAGGTTGACCGCCTTATTGACGGCAAGACGCGCGACGAAAAACTGCGCCGCATCACCGACTACGTTCTTTCCGCCACGCCGTCGCAGGAAGGCGTGCCGGTACGTCTGCCCGGCCACAACCTCGAAAAAACCATCGCCGAACACCGCAAAAACGGCATTCCGGTCGATGACAGCGTCTGGCAAAAAATCCTGGCGCTGTAAGCGGAGCCTGCCATGAAAGCGCTCGCCAACATCAACAAACTGCTGGAAATCTTCGTCGTCTTCAATCTGGCGCTGATGAGCTTCCTCATCTTCCTCAACGTCATCCTGCGCTACACCCTGAACTCCGGCCTGACCTTCACCGAAGAAGCCTCGCGCTATATGTTCGTCTGGCTGACCTTCATGGGCGCGGTACTCGCCTTCAACGGCGACGAACACGTCTCCGTCCAATTCCTCGTCGCCAAACTGCCGGTGAAACTGCGCGCGTGGTGGACAGTCGCGACCGACATCATCCTCCTCGCCTGCTGCCTGCTGCTCTTCCTCGGCTGCTGCAAACTCGCCGCGCAGAACATGAGTAACCTCTCGCCCATCACCGGCATCCCCACCGGCATGAACTTCCTCGCCGCCGCCATCATGAGCGGCCTGCTGCAAATCCTGCTGCTGGTGCGCATCGGCGTCAAAACCTCCGCCATTCTCCGGGGGCACATCGCATGATTATCGCCACCTTCCTCGTTGTCCTGCTTGCAGGCATCCTCGCGGGCATCCCGGTTGCCTTCGCCCTCATCCTCTGCGGCATCGCGATGATGCTGCACCTCGGCGAGTTCAACACACAAATCCTCGCCGAAAACCTCATCAGCGGTGCCGACAGCTTCTCGCTGATGGCCATCCCCTTCTTCATCCTCGCCGGGGAAATCATGAACGCGGGCGGACTGTCGCGCCGCATCGTCGATTTGCCGATGAAACTGGTCGGCCATAAGCGCGGCGGCCTCGGCTACGTCGCCATCATGGCGGCGATGATCATGGCGAGCCTCTCCGGCTCGGCGGTCGCCGACACCGCCGCCGTCGCCGCCATGCTCATCCCGATGATGAAAACCACCGGCTACCCGGAAGAACGCTCCGCCGGGCTGATTGGTGCGGCGGGCATCATCGCTCCCATCATCCCGCCGTCCATCCCCTTCATCATCTTTGGTGTCACGAGCGGCGTCTCCATCACCAAACTGTTCATGGCGGGCATCATCCCCGGCGTCATGATGGGCGTCTTCCTCGCCCTGCTCTGGGGCTGGCAGGCTAAACACCTTGACATCCACACCTTCCCCAAGGCGAGCCGCCGCGAACTCGCCGCCTCCTTCAAAAACGGCATCTGGGCGCTGCTGTTGCCGGTCATCATCATCGGCGGCTTCCGCCTCGGCGTCTTCACCCCGACCGAAGCGGGCGCGGTGGCGGCGTTCTACGCGCTCTTCGTCTCCACCATCATCTACCGCGAGCTCAAACTGCCGCAGCTCTACGGCATCCTGCTGGCGAGCGCCAAAACCACCGCCGTAGTAATGATGCTGGTCGCCGCCGCAGGCATCTCCGGCTACCTCATTACCATCGCCGAACTGCCGCAGATGATTACCGAACTGCTTGAGCCGCTGCTGGATTCGCCGCGCCTCCTGCTCGCCGTCATCATGATTGCCGTCTTCATCATCGGCATGGTGATGGATCTGACGCCGACCGTGCTCATCCTCACCCCGGTGCTGATGCCGCTGGTGCAAGAAGCGGGCATTGACCCGGTGTACTTCGGCGTGATGTTTATCCTGAACACCTCCATCGGCCTCATCACCCCGCCGGTCGGCAACGTGCTCAACGTCATCACCGGCGTCACCAAACTGCCGTTTGACCGCGCCGCGCGCGGAATGCTGCCCTACGTCGGAATGCTGCTGCTCCTGCTCATCCTCTTCCTCATCTTCCCGCAACTGGTGATTGCGCCCTACCGCTTCATCATGAGCTGACCCCATCCCTCAACACAACAAGGCAAAACCCATGAAAAACAAACTGCTCTCCGCCCTCATCGCCGCTGCCGCCTTAGGCGTTGGCCTCGCCCATGCTGCCACCAGCCTCCGCTTCGGCTACGAAGCGCCGCGCAGCGACACCCAACACATCGCCGCGAAAAAATTCGCCGACATCGTCAAAGAAAAAAGCGGTGGCGAGCTGAAAATTTCGCTCTTCCCCGACAGCACCCTCGGCAACGCGCAGGCGATGATTAGCGGCGTGCGCGGCGGCTCGATTGACATCGAAATGTCCGGCTCGCCCAACTTCACCGGCCTCGCCTCCAACCTCAACATCATCGACATCCCCTTCATCTTCCGCGACAAGGCACACGCCTACCGCGTCTTGGACGGCGACATCGGCCAGGGGCTGATGAAAGAACTCGAAGACAAAGGCTTGAAAGGACTGGGCTTCTGGGAAGTCGGCTTCCGCGCCGTCTCCAACTCCAAACACCCGGTGAAAACCCCGGACGACATCAAGGGACTGAAAATCCGCACCAACCAGAACCCGATGTACGTCAAGGCGTTTGAACTGCTGGGTGCCAACCCGGTACCGATGCCGCTCTCCGAACTCTACACCGCGCTCGAAACCCGCACCGTGGACGCGCAAGAGCACCCCATCGGCATCCTCTACTCGGTCAAACTCTACGAAGTACAAAAACACCTGAGCCTGACCAACCACGGCTACACTCCGCTGCTCGTCGTCATGAACAAAGACAAATTCGACAGCCTGCCTGCCGAACAACAACAAATCCTGCTCGATGCGGCCAAAGAAGCGGGCGCCTACCAGCGCGAACTCAACGCCGAAAAAGAAACGCAGATGTTGGAAGAAATGGAAAAAGCGGGACTGGAAATCGTGCGCGACATCGACACCGCCCCGTTCCGCGCCATCATCGAACAGCCGGTACGCCAATTTTTCATCGAAAAGAACGGCGACGAACTGCTGAAAAAAGTGGACGCGCTCGCCGAAGAGAAAAAATAACCCGGCAACTTCGTCCCCTCCCTCGCAGGACGCGCAGCGTCCGCAGCGGGGGAGGGTTAGGGAGGGGGTAGCGCCCGTGAAATTACCGCAGATGCCGCATCGTCATCCTGCGACTTGCCCCCTTGCCATCCAACGTAGGGGCGGTTAGGGCGAAGCCCGTAACCGCCCGCATAACCGGGTTATCCCCGCCACCTGCCACCCACCCGCGAGAACCCCATGAAGCACCACATCCTCATCGCCGCACCAATACGCCAACGCTTTATCGACAAAAACGGCGACAGCGGCAGCGCCCTGCTGCAACAAGTGGACGCGCTCGCCGACGAGACAAAATAAGGAGACCCCATGACCTGCTGGCTTGGCATCGACTGCGGCGGCACCTTCATCAAGGCGGGACTGTTCCGCGAAGACGGCAGCGAAATCGCCGTGGCGCGGCGCAACCTGCCCGTGCTCAGCCCGCAACCGGGCTGGGCGGAGCGCGACCCGGAAACCCTCTGGCAAACCTGCGCTGCCGTTATCCGCGAAGCCATCGCCACGACCGACCCGGCGACCATCGCGGGCATCGGCATCTCCGCCCAGGGCAAAGGCCTCTTTACCCTCGATCGTGACGGCGCGCCGCTTGGCAACGGCATCCTCTCCTCCGACCAGCGCGCGCTGCCGGTGGTCAAACGTTGGCAGGCGGAAGGCGTCCCCGCCGCGCTCTACCCCGAAACCCGGCAAACCCTGTGGACGGGGCATCCCGTCTCCATCCTGCGCGCGCTGAAAGAACAGGCGCCTGCGCGCTACCAGCGCATCGGCAGCATCCTCATGTCGCACGACTACCTGCGCTACCGCCTGACCGGCGCGATTGCCTGCGAAGAAACCAACATCTCCGAATCCAACCTCTACCACTTCGGCGAAGGGTGCTACCAGCCCGCACTCGCCGACACCCTCGGCATCGCCGAAATCGTCCCCGCCCTGCCGCCCATCGTCGGCGCGAGCGCCATCGCCGGACACATCAGCGCACAAGCGGCGGCAGAAACTGGCCTGCGCGCGGGTACGCCCGTCGTCGGCGGCCTCTTTGACGTCGTCTCCACCGCGCTTTGCGCCGGACTGCACGACGAAACCATGCTCAACGTCGTCCTCGGCACCTGGTCGGTGGTAACAGGCTTCACCGACCACATCGACGACAGCCAAACCATCCCCTTCGTCTATGGCAAATCGGCCACGCCCGGCCAGTACATCGTGCATGAAGCCAGCCCGACCTCGGCGGCAAACCTCGAATGGATCACCGCCCTCCTTGGCGAACACGACTACCGCGCCATCAACGACAGCATCGCCGCGCTACCGCCCGCCGCCAGCAGCGTCTATTTCGTCCCCTTCCTCTACGGCAGCAACGCCGGACTGGGAATGCAGGCGGGACTGTACGGCCTGCAATCCTTCCACGGCCGCGCCCACATCTACCAGGCGGTGTACGAAGGCGTCATCTACAGTCTGATGCACCATCTGGAGCGGATGCGGCAACGCTTCCCGGCGGCGTGCGTGCTGCGCGTCACCGGCGGCCCCGCCAAATCCGTGGTGTGGATGCAAATGCTGGCAGACATCAGCGGCAACAGCGTCGAAACACCGCGCATCGCAGAAACCGGCTGCCTCGGCGCCGCGCTGGTGGCGATGGTCGGCACCGGCGCCTATCCCGACTGCCCCGCCGCCTGCGCCGCGCTCAAACCGCCGCTGGACAGCTACCGCCCCAATCCCGCGCTGGCCGACGCCTACGCCACCAAATACCGCCATTACCGCGAGCTGATTGCGCAACTGCGCGCCTTCAACGACACCCTTCACCCCTAAACCCCCGAAAGGAGCCAACCATGAGCAAACCGCTGTTACAAATCGCCCTTGACCAAACCAGCCTCGCCGAGGCGCTCGAAGTCGCCGCCGTCGCCGCGCCGCACGTGGACATCATCGAAGCAGGCACCATCCTCTGCCTCAGCGAAGGCAAAACCGCCGTCGAAACCCTGCGCCAGCGCTACCCCAAGCACATCATCGTCGCCGACTACAAAACCGCCGACGCCGGCTCAACGCTGGCCGACATCGCCTTCACCGCCGGTGCCGACTGGTTCACCGTGATGTGCGCCGCCTCGCTCGCCACCATCGAAAAAGCGCACGAAGTCGCCGTCGCCCGTGGCAAAGAAGTGCAAATTGAGCTGTTCGGCAACTGGACGCTGGACGACGCCAAAGCCTGGGTCAAAATGGGCGTCAAACAGGCCATCTACCACCGCAGCCGCGACGCGCAGGCGAGCGGCCAAACCTGGGGCGAAAAAGACCTGCAACTGTTGCGCGCCCTTTCCGACCTCGGTCTGGAACTCTCCATCACCGGCGGCATCGTTCCCGAAGAAGTCGGTATCTTCAAAGACATCAACGCCAAATGCTTCATCGCCGGGCGCGCGCTCGCCAACCCGCAAACCGGACCCGCGACCGCCAAAGCCTTCCACGAAGCCTTCGCCCGCTACTGGGGCTAAACCATGCGCCAGCACAAACTCGGCATCTACGAAAAAGCCCTGCCCGGCCATTTAAGCTGGGCAGAGCGGCTGGCGCTCGCCAAAGCCTGCGGCTACGACTTCGTTGAAATCTCCATCGACGAAACCGACGCTCGCCTCGCCCGCCTTGACTGGAGCAAGGCCGAACGCCTCGACCTCGTCCGCGCCTGCCTTGACACCGGCATCACCGTGCCCTCGATGTGCCTCTCCGGCCACCGCCGCTACCCCTTCGGCAGCCACGACCCCGCCATCCGCGACGAGGCCCACCGCCTCATGGAAAAAGCCATCCGGCTCGCGGTGGACTGCGGCATCCGCACCATCCAGCTCGCGGGCTACGACGTCTATTACGAAGCGCAGGACGACGGCACCATCGAACGCTTCAGCGAAGGAATGCAATGGGCGACCGCGCTCGCCGCCAGCAACGGCGTCATGCTTGCGGTGGAAATCATGGACACCGCCTTCATGAACAGCATCAGCCGCTGGAAACAATGGGATGAACTTGTCGCCTCGCCGTGGTTCACCGTCTATCCCGACGTCGGCAATCTGAGCGCCTGGGGCAACGACGTCCCGGCAGAGCTCGCGCTCGGCATCGACCGCATCGCCGCCATCCATCTGAAAGACACCTACCCCGTCACCGCGACCAGCAAAGGCCAATTCCGCGACGTCCCCTTCGGCGACGGCTGCGTCGATTTCGTCAAAGTCTTTGAGACCCTCGCCCGCTTGAACTACCGCGGCGCCTTCCTCATCGAAATGTGGACGGAAAAAGCCGCTGAGCCTGTCGCCGAAATCATCCACGCCCGCCGCTGGATGGAAGAACAAATGCAAAAAGGAGGATTCCCATGCTAGAAACCCTGAAAGACGAAGTCCTTGCCGCCAACCTCGACCTGCCGCGCTACGGCCTCGTCACCTTCACCTGGGGCAACGTCAGCGGCATCGACCGCGAACGCGGCCTCATCGTCATCAAACCCTCCGGCGTCGAATACGACGTCATGACCGCCGCCGACATGGTCGTCGTCGATTTGGCGAGCGGCAAAACCGTCGAAGGCAACAAAAAACCCTCCTCCGACACCCCGACCCATCTGGAGCTCTACCGCCGCTTCGCGGACATCGGCGGCATCGTCCACACCCACTCGCGCCACGCCACCATCTGGTCGCAAGCAGGCAGCGACCTGCCCGCGCTCGGCACCACCCACGGCGACTACTTCTACGGCGCCATCCCCGCCACCCGCCGCATGACGCCGGAAGAAATCGCGGGCGAATACGAACTGGAAACCGGCAAAGTCATCGTCGAAACCTTTGCCAAACGCGGCATTGACCCGAACGCCGTTCCCGCCGTACTCGTTCACTCGCACGGTCCGTTTGCCTGGGGCAAAGACCCGCACAACGCGGTACACAACGCCGTCGTCCTCGAAGAAGTCGCCTACATGAACCTCTTTACCTGCCAGCTCAACCCGCGCATCCCGCCGATGCAGCAAGAGCTGCTGGACAAACACTACCTGCGCAAACACGGCAAAAACGCCTACTACGGCCAATAAACCGGGGTTTCGCCCACTAAAAAAGCGCCACAACGGCGCTTTTTTGTTGAACTATCCTTTTACATACAGGGTAGCGACTAATGTGTATGTATATTTGGAATCAAAGAAAGTAGGGTGGGGCTTGCCCCACCGTAAAGAGATAGGCTGCGCTTCAGCGCGCCGTCCATCTGAACAAACAAGAAATTCTTTTAACGGTGCGCCAAGGCGCACCCTATCGCTAAAATTATGAGGCAGCACAAGACGATAGTTCGTAGGTTGGGTTAAGGGCTGTTTACAATTTAGGCCTCCCTCTTACGCTGGGCGAAGCCCGCAGCGGGCGGGTTCCGTGCGTAGGGTGTGTGGCGGCGTAGCCG
>NZ_CALJAH010000197.1 GCF_938028185.1 uncultured Cardiobacterium sp.
GCCGCCATCGCCACCATATTGAAGCGCCACAGGAGCACCATCCTGCGCGAACTCAAACGCAACAGCGATGGCAGAACCTACAACGCCAGCAAGGCGCAGGAGCAATACGACAACCGGCGTCTGGTCTGCCACCGCAAGCGCAAGCTCGATGACCCGGAGCTTTTTGCCCTGGTCAAGGACAGGTTTCTGAAACAGCACTGGTCGCCGGAGCAGATCCAGTACCGCCTGCGCCATGAAGGCAGCCCGCATTCCATCAGCTACGCGACCATCTACCGCGGCATTTATGCCGGGCGTTTCAATGACCCTGACTGGGTGAAAAGCGGCAAGCAAAGGCTGCGTCATCGCGGCAAGCAGCGCCGGCGCAAGGGCGACCCCACGCGCGACAACTTCCCTGTCGCGCATGAGCTGTCGGAACGTCCGCCAGAGGCGCAAGCACGGGCGCGCATTGGCGATTGGGAAGCCGACACCGTGGCAGGCGTGGTTGGCGGCGCGGTGTTGCTGACGCTGGTTGACCGCAAAAGCCGTTATCTGCACTGCGTGCGGCTGGAGAAGAAGACGGCAGACAACGTGAATGCCGGGATTTTCAAGGTGTTGGCAGGGCAGATAGTGCATAGCATCACGCCAGACCGTGGCAAGGAATTCGCGCGGCACGCGGTGGTAGCGGAGGCGCTGGGGGTGAAAATATACATCCCGCCGCCGTACCAGCCGTGGCAGCGCGGGACGAACGAGAACACCAACGGGCTGTTGCGCGAATATTTTCCGAAACATCAGGATATTGCGCAATATCCGGATGAGTACATCGAGAAAGCTGTGCTGGCGTTGAACAACCGCCCGCGCAAATGTTTGCAGTGGAGGACACCTTATGAAGTGTATTTTAATGAAGTGTTGCACTTGGTTTGACAATTCGCCGTAAATGGGATGTCCTGCTGCCCTGCCCCACCGGTTTATTGCGGGCGGAATTTGATCAGAGTGCCGTCGCTCAGTTGCCAGAGGATGCTGTCGCGCAGGACAACCGCCGGGGTGTCGGCGCTGGTCGAGGCGATTTTTTGTTGGCCGATGAGTTCGCCGCTCGCGCCGTCAAGCCAGTGCAGCCAGCCTTCGTAGTCGAGTACGCCGAGGCGGCCATCGGCGAGGGCAAACGGCGGCGAGAGGCGGCGGCCTTCAAGGCGGTCGTTTTGCCAGCGGATTTTGCCGTCCTGCGGGTTGAGGGCGACGAGGTGGTCGGTGTCGGTGACGAGGTAGAGGCCGACGCGGTTGATGGCGATGTCTTTTTGGGTGGAGGTTTGTTCTTGTTGCCACAGCGGCTGTCCCTGTTGCAGGTCCACGGCGAAGATCATCGACTGGTAGGCGGCACCGTAGAGGATGCCGTTGGCGACGATGGGGGTGCTGTCCATGTCCACCAGGCGGGCGACGGGGTTGCTGCCGCTGCTGTTGGCGACGCGCTGTTCGATGACCGGCAAGCCATTTTTTTGGTCGAGGACGACGAAGTAGCCGTTGTCGGTGGTGATGATGACGACGCCGCCGCCAACGACGGGTTCGGCGTTGCCGCGCACGCTGAGGACGGGTTCGTTGATGTGGTAGCGCCACAGTTCGCTGCCGTTGTCGGCGTCAAAGGCGGTGAGAGTGCCGTCGGTGCTGCGCGCGTAAACTCTGTCGTCGGCGGTGACGGGCGCGGCGAGCATCAGCCCGGAGAGGGGGGCGCGCCAGCGGGTTTCGCCGTCTTCGCTGGAGAGGGCGAGCAGGTCGCCGTTGTAGGTGCCGAGGTAAACGTTGTTGCGGTTGACGGCGACGCCGCCGCTGATGTCGTTGCCGAGTTTTTCCCGCCACAGTTGTGCGCCGCTTTCGCCCTCAAAGGCGTAGAGGCGACCATCGGCGGAGACGGCATAGACGCGGCCGCCGTCGTAGGCGGGTTTGAGGGCGAGGCCTTTGTCCGCACCGCCGTCGCCGAGGTTGTGTTTCCACTGGATGACGGTGGCGACGCGACCGCTGCTGGGCGGCAGCGGTTTGGGCGCGGGGCGGTTGTCTTTGCCGAGGAAGAAGTCGGAGGTGGAGGAGCAGGAGGCGAGGGTCAGCGCGGCGGTGCCAAGCTGGATGAGGCGGCGGCGTTGCATTTCAGGGTTCCTGTACGGCGAGGCGGGCTTGCAGCGCGTTGATTTCGGCGGCGGTCGTGGTGGACGGGGCAAGCTCCTGGCTGCGTTGCAGGGCTTGCAGGGCTTCGGGCAGTTTGTTTTGTTTTTCGAGGATGATGCCTTGCAGGGCGGCGGCCTGGGCGGCATAGGCGCTGTCTTTCAGGCCGTCAACGGTTTGTAGTGCGGCGTCGTATTCGTTGCTGTCGATTTGGTATTGCGCCTGTTGCCACAGGGCGCTTTGCGCGACGAGTTTGTCCGGGCTGGCGGCGGCGAGTTTGAGTGCGGTCAGCGCTTCTTCTTTTTGTCCGGCTTTTTGGTAGGCGGCGGCCATGTTGAGCGAGGCCAGCGCGCTGATGTCGCCTCCGGCTTTCAGCAGGCTGTCGTAAGGGGCGGCGGCGGCTTTGAGGTCGTTTTTTTCCAGCGCTTGCAGCAGGGTGTCCAGTTGGGTCGATTCGTTGGCGCTTTGGGTTTCCTGGCTGTTCTGCCAGTAGCGGTAGCCGCCGATGGCGCCAAGGCCAATGACGAGGCCGATGATGATGGTGAGGCCGTATTGTTGTAGCCATTCGCGGATGAGTTCGACGGTTTCTTCGTCGGTGCGGTCGGTCGAGGGAATCATGCGGTTTCCTGGGTGCGGGGTTGGAGGTGGGCGGACAGCTCGGCAAAGGGCAGGCTTTGTTGGCTGCCGTCGCGCAGGTTTTTCAGGCTGGCGTGTTGTTGTGCCGCTTCGTCGTCGCCGATGATGAGGGCGTAGTGCGCGCCTTCCTGGTCGGCTTTGCGCAGCTGGTTTTTCAGCGCCTGTACTTGGGTCTGGACGACGACGCTGATGCCCGCGTCGCGCAGGGTTTGTACCAGCGGCAGCAGGGTGGTGAAGTGTTTGTCGTCGGTGGCGATGGCATAGACGGTGGGCGGGGTGTCGCGGAAGGTGTCGCGGGTTTGCGCGAGCAGGAGGATGCGCTCGATGCCGAAGGCGAATCCGGCGGCGGGGGTGGTCTTGCCGCCCAGTTGTTCGACGAGGCCGTCGTAGCGGCCGCCGGCGGCGACGGTGCCTTGTGCACCGAGGGCGTCGGTCGTCCATTCAAAGACGGTGTGGCAGTAGTAGTCGAGGCCGCGGACGAGGCGCGGGTTGCGCTGCCAGGCGATGCCAAGCGCGTCCAGCAGGGTGGTGAGGCGGGCGAAGTGGGCGCGGCTTTCGTCGCCGAGGTAGTCGTCCAGTACGGGTGCGCCGTCAAGCAAGGCTTGTACGCCCGCGTTTTTGCTGTCGAGGATGCGCAGCGGGTTGGTGGTGAGGCGGCGGCGGCTGTCGTCGTCCAGCGCGTCTTCATGGTTTTGCAGGTAGGCGACCAGTGCCTGCTGGAAGGCGTGGCGTTCGTCGGCGAGGCCGATGGTGTTCAGCTCCAGCGTCAGCAGGTCAAGTACGCCGAGGCGACGGAAGAGGTCGGCGCAGATGGTGATGAGTTCGGCGTCGAGCGCGGCGTCCGCCATGCCGAAGGCTTCAACGCTCACTTGCGAGAATTGGCGGCTGCGTCCTTTTTGCGGGCGTTCGTAGCGGAACATCGGCCCTTCGGCGTAAACGCGCTGCGGCTGTTGCAGTTTGCCGTGCTGGATCATCGCCCGCACCACGCCTGCGGTCGCTTCGGGGCGCAAGGTGATGCTTTCGTCGTTGCGGTCGTTGAAGGTGTACATTTCTTTGCTGACGACGTCGGTTTCTTCGCCGACAGCGCGTTTGAACAGGCCGGTTTGTTCGAGCAGCGGCAGTTGCAGCGGGCGGTAGCCGTAGCGGGCAAGGACGGCGTGGATGCGGTCGTGCAGTTGTTGCAGGTGGCCGGATTCGGGCGGGAAGATGTCGTTCATCCCGCGCAGGGACTGGATTTGTGTTTTAGCCATTGGGGACATCTACGGTGAAGCGGCGGCTGGAGTTTTTCTGGCGGTAGTTGTCAAGCGGCTGTTCCTGGCCGTTGATGAGCATGACCACGCCATCGGGGCGGCCGAGGTTGAATTTGTACGGGGCGCCGTCGGCGGGCAGTTCGATTTTTTCGCCGGCCTTGACGAGTTTCGACAGCACTTTTTTGCGGCCATTGTCGTAGATTTCGATCCAGCTTTCGGCGGAGAAGGACAACTGGATGCCGCGTGTGCTGCTGGCTGCCGGGCTGTCGCTGGCCGGGGTTTCGGCGGGCGCTTCGTTGTTGTTGTCGGCGCTGGCCGGGTCGTTGGACACCGGCGGGGTCAGGCCGGGGATGTTTTGTGCGCTTTCCGGCGAGAGTGGCGTGCCTTCGGGCGAGAGCGGGGTGCCGCCCACTTCCAGCACGATTTCGTTGCCGGGGTTGTTGGTGCTGCCGCCCGTGTCCGCCGGGGCGGTGGTTTCTCCGGCAGGCGGGGTGTTAAAGGCGCCGTTGATTTGTTTCATCAGCCAGGAGTTGTTGTCAAAGAGCTGGTAGAGCAGCACGCCGCCAATGATGACCACCGGGATGAGCAACAGCCAGGAGCCGAGATAGCTGCGGCGGTAGGCACGCGGCTGGCTTTCGACGTTGGCGGCGGTCAGGCGCAGTTCCGGCGCGGGTTCGCTTTTGATTTTGTTAAAGGCCTGGCTGACGGCGGCTTCGTTCAGGCCGAGGAAGCGGGCGTAGAGGCCGAGGTAGCCACGGGTGAAGACCGGCGCGCCGATTTCGGCGAAGCGGTTTTGTTCGAGTTTTTCGATGATTTCCTGGCTGAGGTTGGACTGCATCGCGGCTGTTGCGATGGAGAGTTCCCGCTTCATCCGTGCCGCCGAGAGGACGGCGCCGATGTCCAGTGCGCCGGTGGTGTTGGTTTTTTCGCTCATGGTCAGATTCCCAGCGATTTTGCCTCAGGTGTGCTCTTGTAGTTGCCGCGCATGACGCGAACCAGCTCTTCTTCCATGCGGGTGTCGCCGCTCTTGCGTGCCGCTTCGATGCCGAGTTTGACGCTTTCCGGGCTGTAGCCGACGTAGGTGTGCACCACGCGCAGGTAACGCAGCGCGCCGGCGTAGTCGCCTTTTTGCAGGGCGATTTGCGCGAGCGGCAAGAGGGCGCCTTCGGCCTGCGGGTTGGCGGCAATCGCCTGTTTGTAGGCGTTCTCCGCCGCACCGCTTTGGCCACGGCGCTCCATGCAGTTGCCTTCGGCGATGCTGGCGGCGGTTTTGAATTCGGCGTTGCGCCCGCGCATTTGCCCAAGCAGCGCCTGCATTTCGCTGTCGCGGTCAAATTTGCAGAGGAAGGTGGCGTAGTTGGTGTAGCCGAGCAGGTATTCGGGGTGGCTGTGGATGAGTTTTTGGTAGATTTGGTTGCCGGAGGCAATGTCGCGTTTTTCTTCGTAGAGGACGGCGAGGATGTTCCAGGCTTCCGGCGGGCGCGAGTCAATTTCGATGGCGCGTTGCAGTTTCGGTTCGGCCAGATCGTAACGCCCCATTTGCAGGTATTGCGCCCCCAGCTCGACGTAGTCCTTGTAGGCCTGGCCGTAGTCGGCTTTTTTCTTGGTCACGGTGGGGATGATTTCGTCATCGTTGTTTTTTTTGCCGAAGCCGAGCGTTTCGCAGCCGCTGAGCAGCATCGCCGCCGCAAGTGCCGCAAGCAGGGGTATGTTTCTGGTTTTCATGCGGTTTCTACCTCTTGTCTGGTTTGTCTGTATCGGCGCAGGCGGTCATTGACCTGCCCCACGAGCTGCCCGCAGGCAGCGTCTATGTCTTCTCCGCGCGTTTTGCGGATGGTGGCCACGTAACCGTTTTCGGTCAGGTGGCGCTGGAAAGCGAGGATGTCGCTGCGGCGTGAGCATTCGTAGCGACTGCCGGGAAAGGCGTTGAACGGGATCAGGTTGATTTTGCCGGGGATGCCGCGCAGCAGTTCGACCAGTTGTCGCGCGTGTTCGGGGGTGTCGTTGACGCCGCGCAGCATGACGTATTCCCAGGTGACGCCGCCGTGCTGGCCGTTGTGCTGCACATATTGGTGGCAGGCATCAAGCAGCGCGGCGAGGCCGTAGCGGGCATTGACCGGCACTATCTGGTTGCGCAGTTCGTCGTTCGGCGCGTGCAGCGAGACGGCAAGGCTTAAATCAGTGACTTCGCGCAGGGCGTGGATGGCGGGGACGATGCCGGAGGTGCTGAGCGTGACCCGCCGTTTGGAGAGGCCGAAACCGTAGTCGTCCATCATCAGCCGGGTGGCGGGCAGGACGTTGTTGAAATTCACCAGCGGCTCGCCCATGCCCATCAGTACGACGTTGGTGACGACGCGGTTGTTGCCGTGGCGGTCGCAGTTGAGCAGTTCCTTGGCGAGCCAGACCTGGACGATAATTTCGCCGGTGGTAAGGTTGCGGTTAAAGCCCGCGTGGCCGGTGGAGCAGAAGGGGCAGGCCATCGCGCAGCCCGCCTGCGAGGAAATGCAAAGGGTGCCGCGATCGTCTTCCGGGATGAAAACGGCTTCGATGCTATTGCCGCAGTCGTAGCGGAAAACCCATTTGCGCGTGCCATCGCTCGCGGTTTTGTCGGTGACCACGGTGGGAAAGCGCAGCTCGGCGATGGTTTTCAGTTTTTCGCGCAGCGGTTTGCTGAGGTCGGTCATCGCATCGAAATCAATGACGCGCTCGTGATAAATCCATTTGAGCAACTGTCTGGCGCGGAAGGGTTTTTCGCCGTTGTCAATGAACCACGCGGTCATCGCCTCGCGGTCAAGGTCAAACAGGTTGATTTTCTCTGCCATCAGCGGCACAACTCGCGTTCAGCGAAGAAAAAGGCAATTTCGCGCGCAGCGTTTTCCGCGCTGTCCGAGCCGTGGACGGCGTTGCGCCCCTTGTCTTCGGCAAAATCGGCGCGCAGCGTGCCGGGCGCGGCTTCTTTCGGGTCGGTTGCCCCCATCAGCGTGCGGTAGCGGGCGACGGCATCCTCGCCGCGCAAGACCTGCACCATCACCGCGCCGGAGGTCATGAAATCCACCAGTTCGGCAAAAAAAGGACGTTCGCGGTGAACGTCGTAGAAGCGGGCGGCATCGTCGCGGGACAGCCGCAGCATTTTCGCGGCGACGATTTCCAGGCCGTTTTGTTCGAGGCGGGCGAGAATCGCGCCGGTATGGTGGTTTTGCACGGCATCGGGTTTGATGATGGAGAGCGTCATTTGCGCGGGCATGAATACTCCGTGAAGATTGTGTGAGCTTAAAAACGGGCGGTATGGTAGCACATCGGGCGACGTTTGAGATTTTTGCGATTATTGGTATTGGGATTGCAGGGCGGCGAGGCGTTCCGGCGTGCCGATGTCCTGCCAGACGCCGCCGTGTACCTCGCCGCTCAGCTCGCCGCGCGGCAGATGGGCGCGCAAAATGGGGGCGAGCGGGCGGAAACCGGGGGCAATACCGGCAAACAGGCGCGGATGCAGCACGGAAATGCCGGTGAAGGTCAGCGTTTCCCCGGCAATCAGCATATTGCCCGCGAGCGAAAAATCGCCGCGCGCCTTCCACGCCGGGGTTTCGACCAAAAGCAAATGGGCGAGACTCTCCGCCGGACGGTTTTCACGGAAACGGCGCAGGTCGGCGTCGCACCAAATGTCGGCATTGACGACGAGAAACGGCGCGTCGCCCAAAAGCGGCAACGCCTGGATGATGCCTCCGGCGGTTTCCAGCCCTTCCTCCGGTTCGCGTGAATAGTGGATGCGCAGGCCGTAGCCGCTGCCGTCGCCGAGGGCAGCGGCAATCATCGTGCCGCGATAGCCGAGGTTGATAACGACATCAATGAACCCGGCGCGGGCGAGACGGCGCAGCTGCCAGCCGATGAGGCTGTCATCGCCGACCCGCAGCAGCGGTTTGGGACGGTCGGCGGTCAGCGCGCCCATGCGTTTGCCGCGTCCGGCGGCGAGAATCATGGCTTTCATAGCTTTTTTGGAAATTATTGCTGGTTTAACAATGAATTGTGAATTCGCCGTAAATGGCAAATGCGCGGGCGGTTACGCTTCGCTAACCGCCCCTACTGCCTTGCGTAATAGCGGTGCGGCTTGCGTCAACACTGCCGTCAGCGGTGCGTAGTCCGTCAGGGCGGATGCTTCATCGCAGGCGTGGGCGAGGACGCGCGGCAGGTCGGCCAGATAGCCGGTTTTGCCGTCGCGTTGGCCGAGGCGGACGAACAGTCCCAGCACTTTCAGGTGGCGTTGCAGCGCGACGGCATCGCAGGCGCGCGCCCAGTCGGCGGGGGCAATCGCCGGGTAATGGCGGGCGCGGAATTGTTCTTCCCAACGGCGCACGTCGGCGGACGGGTAGCGCAGGTAGCAGTCGCGGGTAATGGAGACGAGGTCGTAGGCGGGATGCCCCCACAGCGCGTCCTGGTAGTCAAGGATGCCGATGCTGCCATCGGCGCGGCGCATCAGGTTGCGGCAATGGTAGTCGCGGTGGACGCAGACGGCGTTGTCGTGTACTTCTGCCGCCAGCCGTGTTTCCAGCGCCTGTAACGGCGCGCTGTCGGCGGTGATGCCGAGCCACGGCAGGAACCATTCGCGCATGAGCGACACTTCGGTGTGCAGGCGGTCAAGCGTATAGGGCGGGATGGTGTCGCGCAGGTTGGCGGTCGCCTGTTGCCAATCGCCGAGGAGCGCCAATGCCTGCGTCATCGCCGTTTCTGGTGCGTCGGTCAGGTCGTGCCAGAGCCAGCGGTCGCCGTAGTCTTCCAGTAACAGGAATCCTTGCGCGGGGTCGGCGGCGTGGATTTGCGGCACGGGCAGGCCGTAGGCGCGAAACTGGTCGCTGCGCTGTTGAAATAGTGCAACGCCGCCCAGCTCCGGCGGCGCGTCCATCAGGATGTATGTGCGCCCGCCGTGTTGTGCGCGAAAGTAGCGGCGGTAACTGGCATCGCCGCCGAGCGCGGCGAGGGTTATATCCGCCCCCAATGCAGAAACCGCGAAAGCGCGGCGGGCACTTTCGCGGTTTTCGCTCTGTTTTTGCATCAGGCGGCGGGTTTGCTTTCTTCTGCCGCTTTGTCGGCGGGTTTCGCCGCTTCGGCAGGTTTGTCGCCTGCTTCGGGTTTGGTGGCGAGTGTGTTCAGTTCGTCAAAAAGGCGCGGGTAGTCTTCGCTGGATTTGGGAACGTATTTGCCGTCAACGACGAAGCCCGGCACGCCGTCCAGTTTGGACGCTTCAAACAGGTTCTTGGCGCGATTGACTTTTTCTTTCACCGCCAGCGAATCCCAGGCTTTTTCTGCATCGGCTTCGCTCACGCCGTTTTCGGCGAGGAATTTCACGGCTTCTTTTTTGTCGAAGATGATGCCGAGTCTGCGGTCTTTGTGCACGGCGTCAAAGATTTTGGCGTCCATCGCTTTTTCGTCCATGCCCAGTTGGCGCACGGTGTAGTAAAGCTGCGCGCCTCCTGCCCATTGGCCGGTGACGGCCGGGACGCGGGTGAATTTCAGCGCCGGATTGATGCCGTTTGCCAGCCATTTTTGCAGCTCCGGCTCCATGTGGTAGCAGTGCGGGCAGCCGTACCAGAAAAATTCGACGATTTCGCCCGGCTGGATGTCGGCGATAGCGACCGGCAGTACGTTGTAATCGGCGCCTTCGCGGTATTTCACCGGCTGCGCCTGGGCAGCGGTGGCAAGGGCGGCGGCGAGCGCGAGGGCGGTCAGGGTGTGTTTCAACATGGGTAACTCCATTTGTTGTGGGGGTAAAAGAGGCGCGCATTATAGCGGCTCGCCCTGGCGCGGCAGCGGGGTATCCGAACGGGAATACCGCGTGCTAAGATGCCCGCCGTTTTTCCACCGGAACCCGCCATGCACCTGCCCCCGCAAACCTACCCGCTCACCCGCAAACGCCGCAACCGCAAGGACGATTTTTCCCGCCGCCTGATGCGCGAAACCACCCTCACCACCGCCGACCTCATCCTGCCCGTTTTCATCTGCGAGGGCGAAGGCAGGCGCGAAGCGGTGCCGTCGATGCCGGGCGTGTACCGCCTTTCCATCGACCAGTTATTAGCGGAATGCGCGGAGCTGGCCGCGCTCGGCATCCCGGCGATTGCGCCGTTTCCCGTCATCAGCCAGGAATACAAAAGCGAAGACGCTGCCGCCGCCTACGATCCGGACGGTCTCATCCCGCGCGCGGTGCGCGCTGTCAAGGCCGCCTTCCCCGCCCTCGGCATCATGACCGACGTCGCGCTTGACCCCTATACCATTCACGGTCAGGACGGCATCACCGACAAAAACGGCTACATTCTGAACGACACCACCGTCGCCACTCTCATCAAACAGGCGCTGTGCCACGCGGCGGCAGGCGTGGACATGGTCGCGCCGTCGGACATGATGGACGGCCGCATCGGCGCCATTCGCGCGGCGCTGGAAGCGAACGGCCACGAAAACGTGCGCATCATGGCGTATTCGGCCAAATACGCCAGCGCCTACTACGGCCCGTTCCGCGACGCGGTCGGCTCCGCCGCCAACCTCGGCAAGGCGGACAAACGCAACTACCAGATGGACCCGGCAAACAGCAACGAAGCGCTGCACGAAATCGCGCTCGACATCAGCGAAGGCGCGGATTTCGTCATGGTCAAACCGGGAATGCCCTACCTTGACGTGCTGCGCCGCGCCAAAGAGCAGTTCGCCTTCCCGCTCGCCGTCTATCAGGTCAGCGGCGAATACGCGATGCTTTGCGCCGCCTTTGAAAAAGGCTGGCTTGACCGCGAAGCCATCATCATGGAAACCCTGCTCGGCTTCAAACGCGCCGGGGCGGACATCATCATCACCTACTTCGCCAAGGAAGCGGCGCAGATGCTGACGCGCGGATGAGCGCATCAAAAGCCCCTCGCATGAGGGGCTTTTTTACGATTATATTTTGACCCTTTTGAGCACATCAGGGTATTTGGCGATGACTTCCGTCATCAGATCATGCACTTTGGGAATCAGATCTTTTAATGGATCACCGACGGGTTTAATAAATCCCTGCATTTTCAAATCGCCTAACGATTTTTGGTATTGCGTGAATAAATCCTTGCAGCGATTTTGCAATGTTTCGTCAGGGATACGCACGCAGCCGTCTTTTCCCAACATGGTCTGTACACTATGTTCCAGCGAGCCGCGCAAGTCTTCCGGGAGAAAACCGCCATATCCCCTGCGGGTAACGATGTGGTCAAGCAGTTTATTCTCGTCAGTCGCATATTGGGTATAGCTTCTGGCGTAAAACCGCAGCGATTCTTTGATTGATAATTTTTGGCTGTTATCGTAATACTGCCAACCCAGTATGCCGCCTGCAACAATCAGGACGCCTAACAAAATAGTCTTTCCCATCAGACACTCTCCGCCAGGCATTGCAGCAGCAGCGCGCTCGATGCCGCGCCGGGGTCTTTGTGTCCGGCGCTGCGTTCGCCGAGGTAGCTGGCGCGCCCTTTTTTCGCCACCAGCGGGATGGTCGCCTCCGCCTGCGCCTGCGCGGTTTGCGCCGCTGCTTGCAGCGCCGCTTGCAAATCCGTGCCGCCCGCTGCCGCCTGTTTGAGTGCTTCGGACACCGGCAGCCAGACGTCCACCATCGTTTTGTCGCCCGCGACGGCGTGTCCGCGTGCGGCAATGCCCGCCGCACCATCGGCGATGGCTTGCGCCAGCGCCGGTAAATCGGCTTCGTTTTTGCCGTTGAGGGCGGTTGCCGCCTTGATGAAGAAGGTGCCGTAGAGCGGGCCGCTGGCGCCGCCGACGGTGGAGAGCAGCGTCATGCCGACGGTTTTGCTGAGACTACCCAAATCCTTGCCTGCCTCCGTCGCCAGTTTTTCTTTTGCCTTGGCGAAGCCGCGCTGCATATTGAGGCCGTGGTCGCCGTCGCCGATGACGGTATCAAGCGCGGTCAGCGCGTCCTGCGCGGCGGTGAGCGCGTCGGCGCAGCGGTCTATCCAGTGGATATATTGGCTGTTGCTGAAGCTCATGCGCGCCCTCCATTCGTCCAGCCCGGCGTGCGTACCGGCGCGTCAAAGAGTTCGAGCGTGGCATCGTCTGCCTTGAGCAGGGTGATGGACAGCCCCTGCATATCGAGCGAGGTGCAGAAGTTGCCGACCAGGCTGCGCGCGATGCTGAGGCCGAAGTCGGCGCAGCAGCGGGCGAGTGCGTGATAGACGCCATAGCATTCGGAAAGCGGCACGCTGCCCAAATTATTGACCAGCGCGATGACGCGGTCGCCTTTGGCAAGCGGCTGTTTTTCCTGGGTAACTTCATCCCAACTGGCGCTGGCGGCATTCCACAGGCGCAGGGTGCGGCGGTAGCTGCCGTTGTCGATGAGGGTGGCGAACATTTGCGCGACGGTATCGTCTAACCCCTTGAAAGTACGGCGTTCGATGCCCGGCTCGCCGTGGATGCCAACGCCAAATTCCATTTCGTTTTCGGCGAGGGTGAAGGACGGCTTGCCTGCGGCGGGGACGGTACAGGCGCCGAGGGCGACGCCGATGCTGTGGCATTGGTCGTTGAGACGGCGGCCAAGGGCGGCGAGCGAGGCGAGGTCATCGCCGCGACGGGCGGCGGCACCGAGCAGTTTTTCCAGCAGCACCGTACCGGCGACGCCACGGCGGCCAGCGGTGTAGAGGCTGTCTTTCACCGCGACGTCATCGTCGGTCAAGACGAAGGCGACTTCCGTGCCCATGTCGTGCAGCAGCTCAGCGGCGGTTTCAAAATTGAGGACGTCGCCGGTGTAGTTTTTGACGAGCAGCAGCACGCCCTTGCCGCCATCGACCGCCTGCGCGCAGGCGACAACCTGATCCGGCGTCGGCGAGGTGAAGATTTCGCCCGGCACTGCGCCGTCAAGCATCCCGTCGCCGACAAAGCCGCTGTGCATCGGCTCGTGGCCGCTGCCACCGCCGGAAATCAGCGCAACCTTGCCCGCAAGCGGCGCGTCGCTGCGGCTGATGAAGACCGGGTCGCGGTGCAGGCGCAATTCCGGATGCGCTTCGACGAAGCCCTGCAACTGTTCGTCCAAAATGGTGTCCACCTGGTTGATGAGCTTTTTCACAATATTCTCCCGTTTGTAAAAGCCAGATTCACAGATTTGAACATATTATACCTTTAATTGGTGGTGTCCTAAAATGTATGCTGATAAACGGCGGGCAAACAAAAAGC
>NZ_CALJAH010000198.1 GCF_938028185.1 uncultured Cardiobacterium sp.
TTCGCGCCTTTCTGCGCGGCGGTCAGGGTGAAGGTGCTGTTGGTCGCGCCTGCAATCGCCTTGCCGTCGGCAAACCACTGGTATTTGACGCCGGTCGTCGGTACGCCGTCGTCGTCTGTCACGGTCGCTTTCAGTTCGCTGCCCACTTTGGCTTCGCCAGTAATGGTGACTTTGCCTTCGTGGTTGGTTGCTGGTGGCGGGGTAACGGGGTCGTTCGGTGCGGTGGTGCTGGCGTCGGCGCTGGTGCTGGTGCCGTCGCCGTTATGTGCGCGCACGATGCTGCCGTCTTTGACGGCATCAGGGTCGAGGGTGACTTTGCCGGTAGCCGGGTCGATATGGACGTCATTCGGCCAGGTGCCTTTCGCCGCCCATTTGCCGCTGGCGTCCTTGTTGGCGGTCAGGGTTTGGTCTTTACCCGCTTCGTCGGTGTATTTGATTTCGAGCGTGGTCGCCTTGTTGTTCGGGGTGATGACGACGCCGCCCTGGTGCGCGTTATCAGCGGCTACGGTTGGGGCATCCAGGCTCGGCGGGGTCACGCCCGCATCGTAATCCGCGGTGACGCTGGCATCGGTGCTGGTGGTGGTGCCGTCGCCGTTGTGGGCGCTGACGGTGCTGCCGTCCTTGACGTCATCCGGGGCGAGGGTGACTTTGCCTGTGGTTTCGTCAAGGGTGACGGTTGTCGGCCAGTTGCCCTGTTTTGTCCATTTGCCGCTTGCATCTTTGCTGGCGGTCAGGGTGTGTTCTGTGCCTGCTTCGTCGGTGTACTTGATTTCGAGCGTGGTCGCCTTGGCGTTCGGGGTGATGATGACGCCGCCTTTGTGGGCGCTGTCTCTGACGACTTCCGGCTGGTCGATGGTTTGCGGGTTATTCGGCTGGTTGGGATTGTTCGGGTTGTTCGGCTGATTGGGGTTATTTGGATTATTCGGTTGGTTGGGATTGTTCGGATTATTTGGCTGATTGGGATTATTCGGCTGATTGGGATTGTTCGGGTTGTTCGGCTGATTGGGATTGTTCGGGCTCGGATTCGGCGACGGATTCGGCGTGGGGTTCGGTGACGGGTTCGGGCTGGGAGACGGGTTGTGGTTGTCGTTGTTATGGTGGTGTTTGTGGTGGTTATGGGCGGCAAGCGCGATGCCACCGCCAACAAGGCCGATGGCGCCGATGGTGCCGAGGATGCCCCAGTTGGAGAAGCCGCCACCGCTGCCCGCGCTGCCACCTGCTACCGGTGCGGCGCCAAGCGCGCCATCGGTCGTGGCGGTGGTGATGTGGTCGGCGAGGACGTGTTCGGGGGTGACGATGACCGGATAGCGGTAGAGGCTGCCGTCGCTTTGCATACCGACCAGCGCGCCTTCGCCGCGGGCGAAGTAGTCCTTGATGACAAGATCGGTACCGCTGCTGTTGTCGAAGGAGATGAGCAGGTCATCGCCGGAGCGGGCGGTGTCGATGCTGACCGGGCCGGTGCCGGTCGCGGTGTCGGTGAACTGGTAGTACGCGCCGTTGATGGCGTCAATTTGCTGAACACTGGCGGTGTTGAGATCGTAATGGGCGATGGTGTTGCCATTGACGTCTTTGATGTTGAGTGCGACTTGTGCCATTTGAGCCTCTCTGCTTGTTTGCGTTTTTCCGGAAATGTTGCGCCGCAGCGCCTGCGTTCATGATACATCAGTCGCTGCGGTTTTGATGGGTTTAGATGATGTGGATGCCGTTATGCTCCAAATCGTGGTTCGCGCCAAGGCGGGCGATGGTGACTGCTGCCGCGCTGCCGCTGCCGTCCGGGTCGTAGGCGAGCTCGCCGGTGGTGCGGTCGTAGAGCAGGTGGTCATTTTCGTCTTTGGCTTCTTTGCCCGCCACGAACTGGTCGGCGGCAAGGGTGCCTTTTTCCAGCGCGGTGAAGATGTTGTGATCGAGCTGGAGTACGTCGCCTTCGCTGAGGTTGTAGTCGGTGATGGTATCGGCCTTGCCATCCAGCGGGCTGGCGAAGATGAAGGTGTCCGCGCCTTTGCCGCCGGTTAAGGTATCGGCACCACGACCGCCTTCGAGCTGGTCGTTGCCCGCGCCACCATCGAGGTGGTCATCGCCGTCGAAGCCGAAGAGGTAGTTGGCGGCGCTGTTGCCCTTGATGGTGTCGTTGCCGCTGCCGCCCTTGGCGTTCTCGATTTGCGTGCCGTAACCGATGAACATTTGGTGTTCGGTCGGCGTGCCGTCGTTGTTCAGCGCCAGATGCGCGGTTTTTTCGCCCGCGTAGATCCAGCTGCCGGGGGTGAGGTCGATGTTGAGGTCGAGCGTTTGTTCGTGCGCGTCAAAGGTATCGAGTCCGCCGCCGTCGTGGATGTAGATGTCGTTGCCGATGGCGTCTTTGTTGAACTCCTTGAAGCCGTAGGTGTCGTCGCCGCTGTGGTAGTTCGGGTTGACGCCAAAGCTGTGGTGCAGCGCGGCGAGGTCATAGATGCCCAGTTTGTTTTGCGCGATGGGGAACTCGGGGTAATAGTTGCTGCCTGCTTTAAGCGGGATGGTTTCGCCATTGATGTAAGACATGACGCTGAGAGTGTCGCGGTTTTCCGCCACGCTTAAATCCGGTTTGCCGTCGCCTTTTTTCGCGTGGTCAAACGGGTGATCCATACCAAGGGTATGCCCGACTTCATGCAACGCCGCGTGCCAGCCGTAGTATTCGATAGCATCCCCGCCGGTGATGCGGTAGGGGATGTCGCTGCGGAAGGCATCATCAGCGCTGAAGCGTTCGGCGCTCAAATGCACGCCGCCACCATAGACGCCGTAGCCGACTTTTAGCTCGCTGTCCATCGTATGTTTGTAGAAGTTCAGCGTGGCATTGTCGCCCTCGGTGTATTTGATGTTGACGTGTTCGGCGATGTGGTCGAGCACGGTGCGTATCGCCGCTTTTTGGGTTTCGCTGTAGGCCTGGAAGCCGGCGAGGGTGCTGCCGTCGGTATCTTTGCCGCTGGTGTTGAAGGCGTAGGTGACTTTGATGCCTTCGCCCGGTTTGTGGCCGAGGAGGTGGCCGTAGCCGTTGTAGCCGCTGTCCAGCGTTTTGACGAAGTACGGCGTGTCGGCGTTGCGGTCGCCGGCGAAGGTGGTGTCGGTGTTGGTGCCGTTGTGGTTCGCCGCGCTTTCGTCGTTGTCGATGATTTGTGTGGTCACGCCCGTCTTGTCCGCATCCAGTTTCGCCCCTTGCGGTGCGCTGATTTCGATGCGGTAGTGCTCGTTGTTTTCCGGCAGGCGGTCGTCCGCGGTGTTGACGCTGAAGGTGGCCGAGGTTTGTCCCGCCGGGATGGTGAGGGTTTTTTCGATGGGCTGCGGCGCGAAGTCGGCGTCTGTCGTCTCGATGTGCTTGAGGGTGAGGGTGACGGTGACGGGCTGGTCGCTGGCATGGTCAAGGCTGACGGTGTAGGTTGCCGCCCCGCCTTCGTTGACGCTGTCGCTGCCGCTGATGCTGACCGTCGGCTGGTCGGCGTTGTTTTGTGCACCGATATCGCTCGCCGCGCTGGTCGGGTTTTCGTGGTGGGCGGCGTTGTCGTCGTAGCTCGCCTGCACGGTGATTTTGTGTCCGGCGTCGGCGGCGGTGAGGCGGTAGGTTTTGCCGGTCGCGCCGTCAATCGGCTGGCCGTCGCGCAGCCACTGGTATTGCACGCTGTTTGGTACGCCGTCGCCGTCGCTGACGGTGGCGGTGAGTTCGCCGCCGACTTTGGCCTCGCCGCTGATGGCAACGCTGCCGGGCTGGTTCGGCGCGCCTGGCGGTGGGGTGGTGCCGCTGTCTTCTACTGCGGCAGTCGCGCTGCTACTGACGCTTTCGGCGTGCTGTTTGCCGTCGGTGTACTCCGCCTTGACGGTGATGGTTTTGCCCTTGTCCGCTTCGGTGAGCTGGTAGCTCGCGCCGGTGCCGACTTCTTTGCCGCCCGCGTACCAGTGGTAGGTGACGCTGCCCATGC
>NZ_CALJAH010000199.1 GCF_938028185.1 uncultured Cardiobacterium sp.
CCCGCCGTTCTGCCCCCTCCCCTGCAGGGCGAAGCCCGCAGCGGGGGAGGGCTGGGGAGGGGATAGCGTCCGCGATACAACCGCCGAAGCTCCGCCCATCCCCGCAAACCATGCGCCAACTCGCCCCCCAATCTCCGTCCGTCCTCGCCGCCGAACCGGGCGCAAACAACCCGCGTCGCGACCACAAAACACCACCCCGCAACGTGTTTCAAAAAAACCACAAAAAACTTGCAACAACCGCCGCACCTGGCATAACATACCCCTTAGCCAAAGCATGGCTATGGAAAATTCACTTTCAACAGTTAAAGGTACATACAGCATGAAACTGACAAACCTCTCCCTGGCAATCCTCGTGGCCGTCGGCGTTGCCGCCTGCGGTGGTAGCGGTGATGACAACAGCAACAAACCGGCTGACCCGCCCAAGCCCAACCCGAACCAGCCGAACAATAACAACAACCAGCCGACCCCTCCGGCGAATGACGACAAAGTCGTTGACCCGACTGGCACCCAGGTCGTAGATGACAAAGACCTGACCAAGCAGAACACCGTCGGCACCCTGCAATACATCCGCCGCGAAGGCTCACAATACGACCGCACCCTGAATCCGAGCAAACCGGCCTCCGCCTCCCCGCTCCTCGGCACCACCCTCAATGACCAAAACCCCAGCCTGACCAACATCGTTCTCGCCCGTCAAGAAATCGTCCGTACCGACGGCACCCCGGTCAAGGCACAATTCGCAGGCAGCGACAATCCGGTACCGCTCAAGGCAAATGGGGACGCTATCCCAGATTCCGTAACCGATGGTAACAGCTTGCAGGAAGAAAACTTCAAGAACGTAGATACGTTGATTGGTATGTATTTTGGTGCCTCACATTTAAATCGTCTCCATCATGCGGGGCATCATGAAGATGATGGTACTAATGTTGATGGCGCAAATAATGTTGATCTCAAAAACAAGATTAAACGCGAGTCAGTATTTAATACTGAACCTGCTTTATTGCCGGATGGTACTGCGAATCCGGATGCAGGTAAGAGCGCAACTAATGTAGCTCATCGTCCATACGTTGAACAGACCGCTTCGGGAACGTATAAACGCGTGGATGTTACTCTTGCAGATCAAGATCTTGCTAATCAAGCAAAAGTTAATAACAGAGATGCTGGAAGTGAGGTTGATGGCACTAATACAGACACATCACATAGTGTAACTGGTAAAACAGGAGAAAAAATTCAAGGTGGTACTGATACACTTGCTGATGCAACTAAAGGTGTCTTTAACTATGTAAAAGATGAAGTTGATGATCCTGCCAATCCAGGTTCAAAAATAACTAGGGAGCGTACTTATACTGTTAGTGATGCCAAGACTATAACTGCTGTTATCGACCCCTATGCAATCGTCAGAAATTTTGATAATAGTGGTAAAGTGGCACCTGTAGATGGTACTGATCCTAAAGCATTCAAGAAAATCTATTCTAAAGATGTAGAAGGAAATAAAGATGTCTATATGTATCGTGGTTCTACACCTAAAGTGCTTGATAGCGATAAAGTAAGACAGACAGTAACTCCAGATTTCGCACATGGTACTAATGGTGGCACCCGTTATGGTCGAGATCTAGTATGGTGGACGACTCCTGAGTATGCCTTTGAAAACGATTATACTCGTGAGGGTAAAACCGATACATATTTTGAAAATGGTCTATTTGCCACGAATGGTTTGATTCGTGTTGGTAACAGCCTTTCTACTCTCGGCCAGGAGCTGAACTGGAATAAAGACGAGAAGAAATGGGAAAACCATCACAATACCACTACCCGCATCTTCGGTCGTTACCACTTGGCCTATGCTGGTACTGCTGAGAAAAATAAGGGTATCCACCCGGTCGCCTTGAACAGCTTCAGCGGTGCCAAATCCTTTGTCGCCGAATATGAAACTGAAGCATCTGATACCGATCGTGGTACCGCCAACGATAAAGCCGGTAAAGCCACCCTTTATAGCATTGGCGCCGTGCCGATGACCCTCAAATATGTCCAGTATGGTCGCGTTTCTACCCAGCTCGATGTGGATGAAGGCGTTAAGGGCTATGCCGACAACTTCATCCGCAACCCGTACCGCAACAAGAACACCGACGATTCTGTCGATGATTACTTCTACCGTGGTACCAACGCCACCACCATCGAACAGATGGCGGCACTGCCGAGCGACCAGAAGGCTACCTACCAAGGCCACGCCTTGATGTACGGCATCGACAACGACTTCCACAACGCGGGCAAACGCAACCTGCCGAACGCCTTCGCTG
>NZ_CALJAH010000200.1 GCF_938028185.1 uncultured Cardiobacterium sp.
TCCTCGTCCAGGCTCAGCTGGATCCCGTCCTCACCGCGCTCCAGGCCCTCCAGGCGCACCCCCAGGAGCCGGTACCCGCCGGGCGGGACGGGAAGGGCCTCGAAGAGCGCGCTGACGGTCTGCCACACGTCCCGGGCCAGATCCGTGGAGGCCGGCAGGGTCCGTGAGCGGGTCACCGTCACGAAGTCCGCCCCCCGGGCCTTGAGGACCACCACCCGCGAGCGCAGCGCCCTGGCCCGCAGGCGGGCCGCGCACTGGTGGCACTGGTCGAGCAGGACCAGGCGGGCCTGCTCGTGGTCGGTGAGGTTGTCAAAGAAGGTGGTCTCGGTGCCCACGGACTTCTCCTGGCGGCTGGTGGTCACCGGCCGGGGGTCGATGCCGTGGGAGAGGTCGGCCAGGTGGTGGGCGGCCGCCTGGCCCAGGATCCTCTCCAAGGTGCGCACGTCGGTGGCCGCCAGGGTGCGCACGTCGGTAATGCCCCAGCGCTCCAGGGCGGCGGCGGTCCGCTCCCCCACCCCCCACATGGCGCCCACCGGCAGGACGTCGAGGAAGTCCTGGGTGGCGTGGGCGGGGACGAGCAGGAGGCCGCCAATACGGTGATGACGCGCTTTTTTGCGCAATACCGCATGATTCGTCATTTGGCATATTGCGATTTCCCGTCCCGGGATCCGGTGAAATCCCTCGTTGACCAAATTATGTACCGGACATATGAGGATTTTCATCCCTCATATGGTGAATGCCTCGACAACCTGAAACACTGGCTGTTGCGGTTGATCTATATTCTGGACAACAAGAGCGACAAGGATTTGCTTGTCTTGTCACAACGGGAATGCACCGATTATCCCTGGGAACAGGTAGAAATGCGGGCAAGACAGGCTTACCTGGCCGTGTGCCTCGATATTTACCGTTCTGAACGCGAAGCGGAGGAGATATGAAACATTATTCCGACGTTATCGCCAGGCTGGGGCGCGAAGCATGGCTGTTTGCATTACGCGGACGGTATTTCATTTCGCGGGAAAACCGAAGTGGCAATCTGTCCCGGCGAATGGAGCAGACCATTCCTTTGCCAGCCGAATTGACTGACGCTGAAGCCTTGGCCGTGTTTTATGCCCAGGCTTTGCATTGGGGTATTGCCAATCCATATGCCAAAAACATGGGACACAACCGCTATCAGGTATTCCCTTCATGCGGCGCGAGATTCTTTTTGGTTGAAATCATCCCGGGAGACTACCCGCAATACCGGATTGAGGATCTGTCTGCCGATTTGCAGCCTTTGGGGTCTCTAAAATCCTGGCTCAAAGCGCAGGAAACTGTTTGCCAGGAGGCAATAGCGCCTGTCCCGTTAATGCGTGGCATGAGCTGTTTCCACCAGGCTGACAGTGGTCGTCGTTTTGCCATTCGCATTAATGACAATTTTGACGACTTCCATCGTACAACAACGCCTTATGTGGCGGATATGGTATTGCTGCCGGAAGGTGGCGATCCCGCCTCGCTGTTTTGGCAGCAGGCCGTGGACTGGGGAATTGCCTGGAGCCTGAAACCCCAGGATGACGATTTTGATGACAATGTCCCCTTTTAACCTTTTTACCCGGCGCAAGCCGGGTTTTTCTTGCCCGCGATGCATTGACGGCAACAGGGCAAAGGGCTATATTCCGCCGCAAGTGTTGGCGAACCGAAAACGCAGTCGCGCGGACTCAAAACGCACCTTTAAAGCGCCGGACCGAATCGGATATGCGTGAGCAATCACGCGAAACTCGTCTGCAATCCCGGCATCACCGCGCAAGCGGTGTGGCGACTTCTTCAACTGCTGCAACAGCAGCACCTCAACCCGCAGGGGAATCTTCCCCTGCCCGGGGTCGTTTTCTCCTGCTTTTTTTATCCAACAGGAGAACCCCAATGGCTTATATGAATCAGCAGAAAAAACTTTGCATCGCCGATGCGCTGAAAAAGGTCGTTCCCAAAGACTGGAAATACAGCCTTGCAGTGCGGCATCACTCAACCATTGTGATGACTATCCGCGCCGCTCCAGTCAATTTCATGCAACTGGAAGCCGAACACCTCCGCGCAGAACTACGGTGCGGCCACCCTTGTGTCGATCCAGACTACATTGCTGCACACATCGGTGAGTTGGAGCGCGGTGAAGTGGAGCATTTCCAGCTGAACGAATACCAGGTCGCCACACAGTTTCCCGGTGAAATCGGTGCGACTTTTGCAAAGATCGTGGCCGCGCTCAATACCGGAAATCACGACAACAGCGATTTGATGACCGACTATTTTGACGTTGGCCATTACATCTCGTTGCGCATCGGCGATTACGGCAAACCGTTCCGCTATATCCCGCCAGATACAGCTGCTGCCTGATTTCTTTCTTTTCCTTCAAGCCGTGCAGGGGACACCCTCGCGGGGCGTCTCCTGTTTTTCTTTTTCGTTTATCTCAGGAGACCATCTATGAACAATCTAAACTATGCCATTGCCTCATCCGCTGCCGGTTTTTTCATCCAACGAGAAACCGTTGATGCCGACGGGAATGTCAGCCACCGCCGCGAAAGCGCCTTCATGACGGAACGCGAGGCACGGGAAACCCTTGTCGCATTGCAAAGCAGCAAGATCACACCGCTGATAGTAATGCGTTCCCGCCACGGCTACTACATCGGCCGTGCCGAGGTCAGTACGGGCTATCCCATGCCCTATTCGCGCGACAGTGTCGAGTATTACTCGCGCAAAGAAGACGCGCAGCAGGCGCTTGATACCAGTTCTTGGACGCAACGCGACCATTACTGACTGTCCCAACTCGCCGCGCACAAGCGCAACATCCCCCGGGGAATTCGGTTTCCCTGCGGGGAAACGGTTTTGCCCGGCTCTTTTGCAAAGGAGCCAACCATGTCAAATGCCAATACAAAACCTGTCCCCGGACTACCGGCAGGCTACAGCGCCGACCGTCTCTGGCAGGACGGCAAGGTCGTACTGCATATCCAGCATCACAACCACCTGCTGCGCCGGGAGATTTTCGACCCCGACACCTGGCTGGGCGACCTGACCGATGATCCCGCCGCCACGCCAGCAATTGCCGAACACATGGCCGTTATGTACGCACGGGCGTTCGTTATCCTGCACACCAGTCTGCGGCAGCAACTGGGCGAGAGCGGGCTGCATGATGATGCCAGCGGCATTTCCCTGCGCTACTGCCTCGGCAAGTGCAAGGGCGATCCCCGCTGCGACAACCTTGATGTCGGCTTTTACCGACACGGGCAACTGCTGCGTAGCGACAGCTACCCGCTGTATATGCCGTACTTTGACCCGTGCGGCGACTTCCGGGAAATCCCGGAATTGCTGGAACCGGTGCTGGAGGATTTCTGGCAACTCATTGCCGAACACCGTCAATCCTGACCGCATCCGCACTGCAAGGTGCATCATTCGCGCACAAGCGCACATCCCCCGGGGAGTTCTGCTTCCCCACGGGGGCAGAGTTTGCCGGGTTCTTCAACCCTTTGACACAGGAGTAAACCATGTCAAAATTGACTGAAGCCGCAGAACTTCTCGACCAATTACCGGCCGAGAGCAGACGGGCGATTACAACGCTCATTGACTTGAAGACGGAGGACAACATGGACAAGGTGCTGAACAAACTGGACAGCATGACGGAAACTTTCAACGCTCGTTTCGAGTTGCTGGAAAAAACCGTTGATGTCCGCCTGAAAGCCCTGGACGACAAGATCGATACCAAGTTTGATGCGCTGACCCACCGGATCAACGCTATCTACTGGTTCATCGGCGCGGTCGTAACCCTTGCGGTTGCGGTGTTGCGTTATTTGCCGCCATCCTCGCTTCACTAAGCCAAACGGAGATACCCTGCGGGGTGTCTCCTTGACTGGCTGGTGTCAGGGCAACCATCCCTGACCGCCTGATTTTCAACCGCCGCACCGCAAGGTGCGGTTTTCTCATCGCGCTTATGCGCACAACCCCGTGGGGAACGCTTCCCCGCCGGGGTGGTGTTCCCCTTCTTCTTTCCCTGAACAATGGAGAACACCATGAACATGAACCTTGATTCTTTCGCCGCCGCCATGGGCATTCCCGTTTATCGCGAAGCGTCCTGCACTGTGCCGGGGCAGTCCTTCGTTAATGACCTGCTCGGCGCGGAACTTCTGGCCGCGCTGCGCGCCAATGACAGCGATGATCCCGATGCGGCGTGGCCGCTGGTACACCTTCGCCTGGAAGGCACCGGCTGCCAATGGTTGCTGACCCGCATTGACGGGGATGACGTTGCCTACGGCCTTTGTGATCCCGGAACGGGGCACCTGGCCGTGATGCACACCGACCTGCGCGCGCTGTTGATTCAGTTGGCGCACCGCCGCGACGCGCTGCGTTGCAACCCAGATTTCCGCGCCCGCGCACCGCTGGCCGAATACACCCGTCAGTCCTGCATGGCCGGTCGCATCGTCCTCGATTGGGACGGCGCGCCGCAGCCGCCGGACGGTGACGGCGCTGCCGAAATCATCCCGCTCGCCACCTTCCTTGGAGACTACCGCACACAGCTGCTCGAACAAATCGAGACGCAAACGCCGGTGGTCTATCGTGGCGAACACCCTGCCTGGCAGGACGACGTCCTTGCCGGGTTGAAACGCCGCCCCTTCCCCGCGCAGAAAAAGCGCATTCACGCCGTCTATGCCGGACTGGTCGAACGTGGCCTGCCGGCCGTCTTCTTGAACGGAGAAATGGGCACCGGCAAGACGATGATGGGCATCTGCGTCTCGGCGCTGATGCAGCACGGTTACTCGCGCAAACCGGTCTTGGTCATTTCGCCGCCGCATCTCGTGTACAAGTGGCGACGCGAAATTCTCGACACCGTGCCGGAGGCCTCGGTAACGGTCATCAATGGCAGCAATGCCATTCGTGAACTGATGGCTTTCCGCCGTCGGCTGATGGCAAACATCCTCAATGACGGCACACCGCCGCTGGATCCAACGCGGCCGCACTACCTCATCATCGGGCGGGTGCGGATGCGCATGGGCTTCCACTGGCGGCCGGCGTACGCGACGCGCAACCATTATTTTCGCGCGCGCGACGATGATGGCGGGCAAACCCGCATCGCTAGCTACCAGGCAATCTGCTGTCCGCATTGCGGCACCTTCCAGACCATTGGCGAAGGCGACTTGCCAGTCAACGTCGCGCAATTCCCGAGCTGGGGCAAAGACCGCCGCATGAGTTGCCAAAACAAGAGCTGTGGCGCGCCGCTGTGGACGATGTGCCATCAAGGCAAAGAGGAAGATGATGCGGAGCGCAAGCTGCGCAAATTCCT
>NZ_CALJAH010000201.1 GCF_938028185.1 uncultured Cardiobacterium sp.
TAGTAGAGGCGGTAGCCCGCGCCAACGTGAATGCGCATTTCGCTGATGCCGTCGCCCACGCTTTTGTGGTCGCCGAGGTTGCCCGCTTCTACCCTGTCCAGCCGACTTTGGATGGTGGCGTAGGCGCGCAGGTCTTTCAGGCTTTTCAGCCAGTCGTCGAAGGTTTTTGTTGTTTTGAGGGTGCAGGTCATGGGTGTAGCGGTGGCCTCATGCTCCAGCGAGGGTTTCTTTTTCAGGGATGACGGTTTGCCGCGTTGCCGTTACGTCATGCAGCGCTTGGGTGAGGCTTCAATTTCTGCCGCGTGTCGTCTGCGATGCGGCAACCATCACGGGAATGTTCCAGTCTTTGGGGTCAGTCATGGGCGACTGCCAGCGGCGCGGGGATGACGGCGGGCAGGGCTTTTTGTTCGGCCTGCCAAAGGTCATAGGTCGCCTGTTGGTGCAGCCAGCTTTCAGCGCTTGGGCTGTGTTCTCCCAGCCAAAGGTGCAGGCGTAGCGCCATGTCGGCGGTGATGCCGGTTTTGCCGTTGATGAGGCGGGAGAGGGTTACGCGCGATATGCCGAGCTGTTTTGCCGCTTCGGTTACGGTCAGGCCGAGTTCGGGCAGGATGTCGTCGCGTATCAGAAGGCCGGGGTGGGGCGGGTTATGTTGCCTCATGCTTCAGCAAGGGTTTCTTTTTCGGCAGGGATGACGGTTTGCCGTGCGTAGTTGCCGCTCTTCACGTCGTGCAGCGCTTGGGTGAGGCTTTCGGCGATTTCTGCCGCGTCCGGGTCGTCTGCGATGACGGCGGCAACCATGTTGGGGATGTTCCAGTCTTTGGGGTCAGTCATGTTTGGCTCCTTTCAGTTGGTGCAGTTCTTGCGCAGTAAGGTCGGTTTTTTCGTTTTTGCTGTAGATGTCGATGGCAAAGATTGTGCCGTTTGCCAGCCGGTTGAAGTAGATGATGCGGACGCCGCCCCGCTTTCCTTTGCTGCCGTGTTGCCAACGCACCTTACGCAGGCCGCCACCTTTGGGGATGACGTCGCCCGCCAAAGGGTTGTGCGCCAGCCATGCGAGAAACTCCAGCCGCTCCCTGGTTGTCCAGAGGCGGTCTGCTTTGTCCTTGAAGGCGGGGGCTTCGATTATGGTGTACATGAGCGCCGTTGCGTGTTCTTGGTAGCGCCCATTATCCGCCCACGGGGCGGAAGGGGGCAACCAGGGGATGGGGTCGGTATTACCTACCCCATGTTGTTAATGTTTCGGCCTCGTCGCTGGAGTGTATATAAGCGCAAACGCGAAATTTACTGGTTACCTTGGTTACCGGGGTTTATCTATTTGTTTTTGTTTCGGGAAAAGGTAACCAGTGGTCTTTTTTTTGTGGTTACCTGCTGGTTACCTTACTGGTTACCTGCCCCTTTGGTAACCAATGGTAACCAGTAGGTAACCAGTAATTTTTAGTCATTGGTTACCTTTTTTTTCTTTCCTTTCATGTGATTATTTGAAGGTAACCAAGGTAACCAGTGATTTTTATGTTTACGCTTTATAGAGGCGTTTTATTAACCGGAATCCATGTTTTGGCAAGGTTTCGTCGGGGTGTTTCGGTCTGGTTGGAAGCATGAAAAAGCCGCCCCGAAAGGCGGCTGTTGGTCAGGCGTCTTCTTCGCCCGGTGGTTCTATGCCGATGAGGACGTAATAGCGCCCCTTGCCTTTGAGCTGGTGTTGCCAACGCCCCGGGGCTTTGGGTTGCAGCCAGCCGATGGCGTGCAGCACCTGGCAGACTTTGTTGGCTTCGTAGCCACGGGCGATTTCATCGCGGAAGACGGCGGGGGTTATCCAAAACTTCAGCAGGTCGCCGATGGCCTCTTTGTAGCCCGCGTGGTCGCTGTAGGTCTGTGGGTCGCCCTCTCCGCCGCGCCATGTGCGCCACGCAAAGCGGTTGCCCATGCCGTGGGTTTGCATGAAGTCTTCCGTCTGTTCGATGATTTTGCGGTCTTCGTGTTTGCCGCTGCCGTGGGCGGCCTGCCAGTCGTCATGGCATTGGCGGATGGCGGCCGTGGTGCCGGTGAGGCCGTGGATGGGAGCGGCCAGTTCGAGGGCGGCGGCGAGGATGGCAAAGCGCATCGCTACCCGCCGCGCCTGTCCTTCCAGTTTCGGCAGGGCGGCCATGTAGGCGTCCACATGGCGGCGTGCTTCTTGCTCCGCGTCGATGGTGGCGAGGTGGGCGATGTATGCCCGCCCCGCCGTGCCGTGGTGCTTCGCCCCTTCGCGGGTGAGGTGTTCGGATAATTCCGCCCCGCCCGCGAAGCCGTGCAGGGTGTCGTAGATGCCGAAACCTTTGCCCGCGTCTGCCGGGATGGCGGGCAAGCGGGTTGCCTGCCCCGCCTGCCAGTCTTTGCCTTCGGTCTTGAGGTAGCCGTCCAGCGTCTTCTCGCCGGTGGAAAACAGCATGATGCGCCAGCGCTGGATTTCGCGGTTGCCGCCGTCTTTCGCGCCCTGAATCTTGCCGGTGCCGTTCAAGACGGCGTAGGCGGTTTGGGCGGCGGTGCGGGCGCTTGCCTGCCCGATTTCGTCCAGTACCAGCAGGCCGTCGTTCTTGGCGGCGGCGGTGTTGCTGAAGCCGTGCGCGGTGCCTTCCCAGGTGAGTTTCAGCCCTTTGGGGTTGCCCCAGACGGTGAGGGCGAACAGCGCGGCGGTGGTTTTGCCGTCCGAGGAATCGCCGTAGAGGTGGAAGCCGCCGCTTTCGTGGTCGAGCAGGTGCAGGAGTGGCGCGGCAAAGGCGCAGCCGAGGGCGAGGCAGAGGCGGCTGTTGCCCTGTGCCAGGCGGGCGAGTGCCTGCCAGTCGGCGAGGCTGCCCCGTGGCTGGTAGTCCGCCCCTTGTGAGGTGTCGCCGTGGTAGTGGATGTTCTCCGCCTCTCCGAGTACTTCGCCGCTTGGCAGGATGTAGGCGCCTTCGTGCCAGCCCGCTGTTTTGGCGAGCTGCCAGCGGGTGTTTTTGCCTTCGCCTTGCAGGTAGTCGGCGAGGCGTTCGCGTTTTTTCCGCCCCGCCTTGATGGTGATGCCGTGGCTTTGCAGGGTGCGCCAGCCCGCCGGGGTGCCGATGTCGCCCATGTCCAGCGCGGCGCGGTGGGTGGCGTGGTAGCGGTCGCGCCATTCGATGATGCGCCAGTTCCGTCCTTCGTCGTCCACGGCGCGGCCAATCAGGCGGATGGCGTCGGCGAGGTGGTCGCGCTGTTCTTTGCCGTCGTCGTAGTTTATCCAGTAGGTGCCGCTTTCGGTCGTGTGGTAGTGCGCGGTTTCTGTCGTCGCTTCGATGTCGTCCAGCCCCAGCTTTTTGTTCCAGTCGGTCATTTCGCCCTCCCGAGATAGTCGAGGGCGTCGCCGTGGTCTGGCTTTTTCAGGGCGACTTCTATGCCTGCCCGCAAGGCACGGGATGCGAGCGCGTCGCCCGCCTGCCAGCCTTGCAGGTCGCCGTCGCAGTAGATGAACAGCCGCTTTATTGGCGGCAGGGCGAGGGTTTCCAGTCCGTGGCAGGAGAGCGCGCTCCATACCGGCCAGCCCGTCAGTTGCCGGGTGGCAAGGGCGTTTTCGATGCCCTCCGTTACGGCAAGTTCTTCGCCCACGGGGTTGAGGTGGATGGCGCAGGCGGTGAGGCTGCCCGGATAGCGGCGGCGCATTTTTTTCGCGGGCAGGCGTCGCCCGTGGTCGTACAGATCCAGTTTCCGCCCGTCACGGATGTAGGTCAGGTGCAGCCCCATCGTCTTGCCCGCCGTGTCGGTGATGCGGCCAATCATCGCCGGGTAATCGCCGAGCTTTTCGCCGTTGTGCCAGTAGGCAAGCGCCGGATGGTGGCGCAGGTTGTGGACGTCAGGGAATGCCAGCCCGCGCCCTTCGAGGTAGGCGGCTACGGGGTCGCCCGCTTCCAGCGGCAGGGTGGCGTTCCAGATGCGCAAGAGGCGGTCGATTTCGTCGCGTGGGCGCGCAGGCGGCGGCGTGGGCGGTTTTCTCCGTGGGGTTGGTGTCTTCCCTTCCCCGATGCCCAAAACGTCTGAAACAGCCGCTGCGGCGGTTCTGTAATCGCAGTCCAGCCAGTGCATGACGAGGCGGAAGCCGTCGCCGTTGCCGCAATGGGTGCAGATGTAGGAGCCGCTGCCGTCGCGGTCGTCGAAGCGGTAGCGGTCGCGCCCGCCGCAAACGGGGCAGGGCTGGTGTCTGTTGGTCAGCTTTTCCGGCGGGATGCCGAGCGCGGGCAGGATGTGCCGCCATTGGTAGCGGGCGGCGTGGCGCAGTTCATCGCTTCGCATGGCTGCCTCCGAGCTGGGCGCGCAGGCGTTGCAGGTGCCGCCCGTCGTCGTCGATTTGGGTAAAGGCGGCGTCCAGCAGGGCGATGAGTGGCCGCCCCTTGGCGTGTTCGCGGGTCAGCCATTCGAGCAGGGCGGCTGCGCCGTTCGCTTACATCGTCGCCAGCGTCAGCGTCATGTCCAGACGGGCGGCGTG
>NZ_CALJAH010000202.1 GCF_938028185.1 uncultured Cardiobacterium sp.
GGCGGAAGAAAAAAACCCCCTCCCCTGCGAAGCGGGGGAGGGTTGGGGAGGGGGTGTGAAAACCCGCGAAGCGACCGCAGACCATACAAATGAAAAAACCGACGAACTCTACCGCCTCGCCGCCGCCGTCGAACAAAACGCCACCCACCCGCTCGCCCGCGCCATCGTCGCCACCGCCCTGGCACGCGGCATCGCCCTGCCGGAAACAACGAACGCCAAAACCGACAGCGGCGCCGGCATCCGCGCGGATGTGGCGGGTATCGGCACCGTCAAAGTCGGCAAACCCGACTACTGCGGCCTGACGCTACCTGAAAACCTGGATGAAGTTTGGAACATAGCCAGCATCGTCGCCGTCGCCGTGGACGACCGCCCGCTCGGCGCCTTCGCCCTCGCCGACGCTTTGAAGCCGGACAGCCGCGCCGCCATTGAGCGCCTGCACATCCACGGCATCAGCGCGCACATCATGAGCGGCGACCACGCGGGAACCGTTGCCTGGATTGCGCAACAACTGGGCATCGACGACGCACGCGGCAACATGAGCCCGCGCGACAAGGCCGCTGCCATTGACGCGCTTAAAGCGGCGGGAAAAGTGGTGGCGATGGTCGGCGACGGCATCAACGACGCGCCCGCACTCGCCGCCGCCAACGTCAGCTTTGCCATGAAAGACGGCGCGGACGTCGCTGAACACACCGCCTCCGCCACCCTGATGCAGCACAGCGTCAGCCAACTGGTCGATGCGCTGCTCATCAGCCGCGCCACCCTGAAAAACATCCGGCAAAACCTCTTTTTCGCATTCATCTACAACATACTGGGCATCCCGCTCGCAGCCGCAGGCTACCTCAACCCGATCATCGCCGGTGCGGCAATGGCGATGAGCTCCATCTCCGTTCTCGGCAACGCGCTACGGCTGAAACGGGCGAAGATTGAATAACAAATGTCGGGCAAATGCCCGACCTGCATCGCCTCATTGCACCCACCCGCGAAAACCGCTAACTTACGCGCCCTTTTTTCCCCGGAATATCAAACCCATGACCAATCCCCCGCCCTATTCCCGCCCGCGCAACGCCATTGCCAACATCATCTTTGCCAGCCGCTGGCTGCAACTGCCGATTTACCTCGGCCTTATCGTCGTCCAGCTCATCTACGCCTACAAATTCATGAAAGGCCTGTGGCACCTGCTCACCGAAATGGACACCCTCGCCGACAGCGCCATCATGCTCGCCGTGCTGAACCTGATTGACGTGGTGATGATTGCCAACCTGCTGCTGATGGTCATCATCGGCGGTTACGAAACCTTCGTCTCCAAGCTCAACACCGAAGACCACCCCGACCAGCCCGAATGGCTGAACCACGTCAATGCCTCGGTGCTGAAGGTCAAACTGTCGATGGCGATTATCAGCATTTCCTCCATCCATATGCTGCAAACCTTCATCAACGCCGCGCAACTGCCGGAAAAGGTGATGATGTGGCAACTGCTGCTGCATCTCGGCTTCCTCGCCTCCGCGCTGGCCATGGCGCTGACCGACCGCATCCTTTACAGCACCTCGCACCAAGAGCATTGACGCAACTGCGCCGTCGTTGCGGCGAAGCGGTCGCTATTCGTCAAACTGCGGGTTGTCGCAGAGGTCGGAGATGAGGCAGGAACCGCAGCGCGGTTTGCGTGCGATGCAGGTGTAGCGCCCGTGCAGGATGAGCCAGTGGTGCGCGTCGAGCAGGTATTCGGGCGGCACCCGTGCCATCAGGCCTTTTTCCACGGCAAGCACGGTTTTGCCCGGCGCGATGCCGGTGCGGTTGGCGACGCGGAAAATGTGGGTATCGACCGCCATCACCGGCTGGTGAAAGGCGGTATTCAAGATAACGTTGGCGGTTTTGCGCCCCACGCCGGGGAGGCGCTCCAGTGCGGCGCGGTCGGCGGGAACGTCGCCGCCGTGTTCGTCAATGAGGATTTGGCAGGTTTTGAGGATGTTCGCCGCCTTGTTGTTGTAGAGGCCGATGGTTTTGATGTATTCCTTCAGCCCGTCTTCGCCGAGGGCAAGGATGGCGGCGGGGGTATTGGCGACGGGGAAAAGGCGGCGCGTCGCCTTGTTCACGCCCTTGTCGGTCGCCTGTGCCGAGAGGATAACGGCGACGAGCAGTTCAAAGGTGCTGCCGTATTCGAGTTCGGTGGTCGGCTGCGGGTTGGCGTCGCGGAAGCGGCGGAAGCATTCGGCAATGGTGGCGGGGGTCATGATCTACGGCATTTGCATCAGGGATTTTCCAGCAGTTGCAGCAGGTTGTGGTAGCGGGCGGGGGCGATGTCGCCGCGTGCCAAAGCGGCAAGGACGGCGCAGTCCGGCGCAGTTTGATGGTCGCAGTCGGCGAAGCGGCATTGTCCGGCGTGCGGGGCGATGTCCGGGCAGGCGTTGATGATTTGCGCGCGGTCAAGGTGTTCGAGCGCGTAGCCGCGCACGCCGGGGGTGTCAATGAGCGCGGTCGTGTCATCCAGCGGGTAGCGGCGCAGGTTGGTGGTGGTGTGGCGACCATGTCCGGTGGCGGCGGAGATGGCTTGTATCCAGATGTCGGCGTCGGGTTTGAGGCTGCGGATGAGGCTGGATTTGCCGACGCCGGACTGGCCGCAGAGGATGGTTTGTTTGTCTTGCAGCCACGCGGCGAGTGCGGGCGGCACGCCGTCTTCTTGCAGGCTGGCGCTGTACACCGGGATGTTCAGCGCGTGGTAGGGGACGAGGCGTTCTTCCAATGCGGCGATGCCGTCGGCGTCGAGCAGGTCGGTTTTGTTGTGCAGGATAGCGGCGGGGATGCCCGCGTGGTGCGCGGCGATGAGGTGGCGGTCAATCAGGTTTTCTTGCCAGAGGGGTTCGGCGGCGATGGTGATGAGCAGTTGGTCGAGGTTGGCGGCGACGGTTTTCGCCTTGCGTCCCTGCCATTTGGCGAGCGCATTTTTGCGCGGCAGGATGGCTTCAACCACGGCGTGGCTGTCGTCTGTGCGGTGGATGAGGACGCGGTCGTTGCAGGCGATGTCGCCGCTGTGTTTGCGCCAGTCGGCGGCAAGGAGCTGGCCGTGGTGTTCGAGGATGAGCTGGTAGCCGAGGTGGCTGACGACGGTGGCGGTGTCGGCGGCGTCGTGCGCCGCCAGTTTGTCCGCCTGTTGCCCCGCGATGCGGCGACGTTGTTGTTTATTGAGTTTGCCCAACGCCTTGCTCTTGTTCAAAGATGTCGTCGAGTTCTTTTTGAGCGCCCGCGCTGCGCTGTTCGCCGGTGATTTGGCCGAAGCGGTATTGCAGCCAGGTGTCGCGCACCAGGGTGTATTTGTCGGTCGGCTGTTCGCCCGCGACTTTTTCCAGCGGCAGCAGTTGCGCACGGGTCTGGATGCCGTTGATGGCGGTCAGCGTCCAGTAGCCCGCCTTGTTGTGGTAGGTGAGGCGCTGCGGCGTGGTCGCGGTATCGACGATGCGGCCAAAGCCGTCGCGCACGGTCGAGGGGCCGAACAGCGGCAGCATGAGGAAGGGGCCGCTGTTGACGCCGTAGTGAGCGAGCGTCGTGCCGAAGTCTTCGTTGATTTTCGGGTTGCCCATCGGCGTGGCGACGTCTATCAGGCCGCCGAGGCCGTAAACGGTGTTGTCAATGACGCGGGCGAGTATTTGCAGCGACTGGCGGAATTTGAGCTGGAGCAGGCTGTTGGCGAGTGAGCCGACGTCGCCGAGGTTGCCGAAGAAGTTGCTGATACCTTTTTTCACAGGTCCCGGGGTGATGGTGTCGTAGCCGGTGGCGATGGGTTTGAGCAGGTAGGTATCAACGGTGTCGTTGAAGGCGAACACTTTGCGGTTGAACGGCTCCCACGGGTCGTAGGTGTAGCCGCGTTCGTCGATGGCGCTGCTGCACGCGGTGAGCAGGCTGGCGGCGGTAATGAGCGCGAGGAGGTGTTTTTTCATGATGGGTTTTCTTCCGTTGAAGGGGAGGCGGTGTCGCCATAGACGCCGCTTTGCAGGTAGTGTTGTTTGAGATGGCCGAGGAAAACGTTGATGACGGCGGCGGCGGGCAGGGCGAGGAGGATGCCGACGAAGCCAAAGAGCTGGCCGCCAGCGAGGACGGCGAACAGCACCGCCACCGGGTGCAGGCCGATGCGGTCGCCGACGAATTTCGGCGTCAGCACCATGCCTTCGATGCCCTGCGCGATGGCAAAGACGACGACCACGCCAAAAAGATGCGCAAAGTCATGGTATTGCAACAGCGCCATGCCACCGGCGAGCAGGATGCCGACGATGAGGCCGAGATACGGCACGAAGCTGACCAGTCCGGCGAAGAGACCGATGGCAATCGCCATGTCCAGCCCCAACGCGGTCAGGCCGATGGCGTAGATGATGCCGAGCGCGGTCATCACCAGCAGTTGCCCGCGCAGAAAGCCGCCGAGCACTTCGTCGGAGCGGCGCACCAGTTGCGTCACCGTGCCAAGCGCGCGGCGCGGAATGAGTTCGGCGGTCTTCGCCACCATCGCGTTCCAGTCGCGCAGCATATAAAACGTAATCACCGGCACCAGCACCAGATAGCCGACGAAGGAAATAATCCAGTTGGCCGAGCCCGTCACCTTCGCCAGCACCGTTTTCACCAGCGTCGCCGACGAGCCGAGATTGTCGCGGACGGTGGCGATGATGTCGTCCATGTTGAAGGCACCGGGGGTGATGTCAAACAGCGCGGCGAGCTGCGGCAGCACCGTGTCGCGCAGCCACTGGCCATAATTGGGCAGCTTGCCGACGACGCGGTCAATCTGCCCGCCAATCGCCGGAATAATCACCAGAACCACAAAAGAAAACAGCAGGATAATGCCGGAGAACACCGTGACCACGGCAAAGGTGCGCGACATCCGCCAGCGTTGCAGGCGATCCACCAGCGGGTCGCCGAGATAGGCGAGCAGCGTCGCCAACAAAAAAGGTGTGAGGACGGGGGTGAGCAAGTAGAATAAAAAACCGGCAAACAACAGAAGCGCCAGCCAGAATAACGTGTTGGAATTTCTCATTAAAAAGCCACAAAGCCGTGAAAACGGCGCACATTCTAACAGCCCGGAAAACCCCATGCACACCTTGACGACCCTGCTTGACTGGATACGTTACAGCGCGAGCCGCCTCGCCGCCGCTGACATCTACTACGGCCACGGCACCGACAACGCCCTCGACGAAGCCGCCGCGCTCGTCCTCGGCCTGCTCAACCTGCCCTACGACCTGAGCCCCGCCTACTTCGCCGCCCGCCTTACCGAAGGCGAAACCGCCGCGCTGCAAGATGCGCTCACGCGGCGCATCAACGAGCGCGTCCCCGTACCCTACCTCACCCGCCGCACCCACTACGGCGGCTACGACTTCTACATCGACGAACGCGCGCTCATCCCGCGCTCGCCCATCGCCGAACTCATTGCACGCGACCTCGCGCCGTGGTGGCCGCAAGACGAAGCACCGGAGCGCATCCTTGACCTCTGCTGCGGCAGCGGTTGTCTCGGCATCCTCGCCCAACTGCAACAACCGCAAGCGGAAGTCGTCCTCGCCGACCTCGACCCGGACGCGCTCGACGTCGCCCGCATCAACCTCGCCCGCTTCCGCATGGCGGACAGTGTGGCAATCTGCCAGGGCGACGGCCTCGCCGCCGTCAGCGGGCAGTTTGACTGGATCATCTGCAACCCGCCCTACGTTGAGGCGGCAGAAATGGACGACATCGCCGCCGAATACCGCCACGAACCGCGACAAGCGCTGGTATCCGGCGCAGACGGCCTCGACTTCACCCGCCGCCTGCTGCATGAGGCGCCCGATTACCTCACCGAACGCGGCCTGCTGGTGCTGGAAGTGGGCATGAGCTGGCCGCAACTGGAAGACGCCTACCCGGAAGCGGGCTTTGACTGGGTCGAATTCGAGCACGGCGGCGAAGGCGTCTGCATTATTACTGCCGACGAACTGCTCGCCTGGCGAGAAGCGGGGGTGGTGTGAGGCCGGCCATCCCGCCGCAAGCAAAAACGCCGCAATATGCGGCGTTTTTTGTGTTTCGTACCAGCGCGCGTAGGGTGGGGCTTGCCCCACCGCCCATGAACAGCGCTCTTGGCACGAGGCCGTCAATCTGGTCGCCCGCGCACAAAAAACGCCGCTTACCGCGGCGTTTTTGCTTGCAATCAGCCCGGCGCCAGACCCGGCCAGTATTCGCTGTCCGGGGTTTTGCGGGCGCCGAAAATCGCCTGGCCGACGCGCACCGTGGTCGCGCCTTCGGCAATCGCCAGCTCAAAGTCGCCAGACATCCCCATCGAGAGTTCTTCCAGCGCGGGGTTCACGTCGCGCAGGCGGTCGCGCAGGTCGCGCAGGCGGATGAAGCAGCGGCGCACCGCTTCGTGGTCGTCGCTAAAGAGGGCGAGGGTCATCAGCCCGCGCGGGCGCAGTGCGCTGTAAGCGGGCAGCGCGCGGATGAAGGCTTCGGCGGCGTCCGGTGCCATGCCGTATTTTTGCGGTTCGTCCGAGGTGTTGATTTGGATGAAGACGTCGAGGCTGCGCCCTTCTTGTTGCAGGCGGCGGTCGAGGTCGGCGAGATAACCCGCAAACCAGTCGGCGGGAATGGCGCCGCCGTGGATCGTGTCGTAGTGCGGGGTGTTGGAGAAAAGGACGGTTGGCACGGCAGCGGCACGCAGGCCGTGCGCGGCGAGTGTCGGCAGGGCAGCGTTGTTGCCGACAGTGCCATAGACGACTTGTGACTGGATGCTGATGACATCCAGCGGCAGCGGGTTGCGGGCGGCGTAGTCGAGGGTGTGGGTCTAGGGTTCCTTTGTCTTTGAGATAGGGGCAGGCTGCTGCCAGAGAAGATTGTTGTGTCACGGAATGTGTCAGTAACAGAAACGTTATTGTAACGGGGCTGTTATCGCAAGCCTGCATGGGTATCCCGTTAAAAAAGCAGCAAAGCCCATCTCTTCCCCCTTACAATGCTCGCCCTTTTATTTCAGAACCTTAGGAAAATCATGAAAAAGCACTTCGTCCTCAGCGCACTTACCCTCGCCCTGCTCAGCGCTTGTGGTGGCAGCAATGGTGGCAATAGCGATGGCGCCGTCCTGCCGCCTGCCGATATAAATGGCAGCCAGACCGCCCGCAGCAGCAATCCGTCTACGCAGCAGACGGGTAACGCCCCCCAGCAGCCCGGTGGCAATACGCAGCAGGCAGGCAATACCCAGCAAAATCCGCATCCGCAACAGCCGGATAACAGCAGCCAAAATCCGCAGCAACCCGGCAATAACAACCAAAACAACCAGCCCAACAACAGCGCGCTGACCATCACTCCCCGTAGCGGCGAACTGACTGGCGCTACCTACACCTTGACGACCGAGATTCTGAGCACCCCCGTTGCCCGCAATATCCGTGACCAATGCAACCTCAGCGTTGGCCAGATCAAACTGCCGACCTTCGCAGCCAGCGAGCACAAAGGTGGCCTGCTCATCTTCAACAACATCAACGGCAAAGAAGACCTGTCCTACAACAGCTTCCAGGTCAGTGACAACAGCTACCGCTACATCCAGTTCGGCAACTTTAATTTTGACCAGAATGATGAACGCCTGTTTTTCGCGCGCGGCAACGAAACCACACAAATGCCGGGCGGCGGCAGCGCCACTTACAGCGGCGACAGCATCCTGAACTTCCACAACAAGGACGAACAGTACCTGCGCACCGAGACCGGCACGATGAGTGCCCGCGCCGACTTCGCCAAGGGTACCCTCGACCTTAGCGTCAAAACCCCGTCACACAGCGGCAGCATCACCGACGCCCACATCAACGGCAACGGCTTCCTCGGCGCCGACGAGAAAAAAACCGTCATTGGCGGTAATTTTGCCGGGCCGTTGGCTGAAGAAATCTTCGGCTCTTACAGCCACATCGACCAGGACGGCAGCACCGTATGGGGCGGCTTTGGCGGCAAAAAACAATAGATCTCTTTCCAAACCAAGCAAAGGTGTACGTTTTTAGAATTTGTATCCCTGCCCCCACCCCAGCCCTCCCCCACGGGGGAG
>NZ_CALJAH010000203.1 GCF_938028185.1 uncultured Cardiobacterium sp.
CTTTTTTCAACACCTGCCCTTTTTGCAGGAGACGGAAGCCGTCCAGCTGCGTGGCAATTTGCGTGCAGGCGTGGAGGAAGGTTTCGCGGGAGGGCATGGTGGGTGTTGAGTGGGCGGGAAGAGTGCTTAGTTGCCCCGCTTGATTATCTTTCGGGAAATGGACTGTGGAGAATTGTCCGCTCCCTTTCTCGCTGATACGAGTTGTACCAGTCCTCAAAACTCACCGTCGGATACCCACCAAAACGCTCGCGTTTTGGTGGGGCGCGACCGCAGGGTAGGTTTTTACGCTGCGCGCAAATTTTGCGCGCCAGGCTGGCTTGGTACAGACTTATATTTAATTAAGTACGTGAGCGAAGAATAAGTTTCCAAATTTTTGCTTACTTCGATGTGTAAATATTAATAACTTTGGTTAAGTTTTTCTCAAATTCTTTAGTATCAATAAAATAGTTAGGATAAGCTTTTTTTAGTTCTTTTAGAGACTTTGCAGATACTAATACAATGTCCTTATCCTTCTGATTTGAATCATCAAATTCATTATATATATTGGTGGCTATTTCAAGTTCGTCTTTCCTAAATGTTCTATAAAACCCTGTTTTGGAGTTTAAATCTAGATTTATTAAGAAATAAGACTCCTTATTTTTTGTTTCATTAGATAAATTTTCAGTTATCGCTTTTACAGATATTCTAAATAGGCTGAGTTTTTCAAATAGATGTAACTCTTTGGTTAAATCCATTATTTTATCAAAATTACTGTAATCATTTATTTTATTAGCAAGAAAGTTTTCTAAATTTGAGAATTCAGTTCCAATGCACTTGAATAATTCTAGCCATTTATTGTCTCCATTCCCTGATTTTAGTGATTGATTGGTAAAGGTATCTATAACTTCTACAGCTGTTGCCCATGAATGCTGAATTTTTGTCCTAATTTGTAATTCAATATTCATATTCCTAAACTTATCTTTTGCTCCGTTGTATCTATATACTAAGTGAACACCCCTATATCCTGAATCTTTAGGATTATTGATATAATCTCTTTCTCTATAGAGAATATTATTAGTCCTGCTATCTTTTAAACATCTATGCAAATCTCTAACTTTATTTAAATTTGATAGTATAGCTCTACACCCTGCTATATCCTCCATTCTACTTAAATTCATATTAGATTCTCGACGTAATTTATTAATGATTGACGGTGCTCTCTTAAGTCTTTGTACCACAATAGAATTTTTATCTATACGCAAAGAGTTTTTTCTTAAGAAATCTATCATAACCTGCATTGGATAAGCATGAGAACTTCTCCAGTTATGAAATACTGTTATATCTTCATTAGATTGATTTGAGTTGGCAAGAGCTATTCCTGCTTTATTTACACGTTCTCTAGAAAATTGGGGTTCTATCCATTCCATATTTTATCTCCTCAAAAAGGTTACCCCTCACAACTGCTGCAATTCAGCAGATTACGGTTAAAGCGTTGGGCCGCGCTCATGCTGTGCTGGTAGTAGATGGATTTGAGGCCGAGTTCGGCGGCGGTGAGGTAGAGCTGGTTGATGTCGCGTGTCGGGGTTTCGGGGTGGATCATGACGTTGATGCTTTGTCCCTGGTCGATGTATTTTTGTCGTTGCGCGGCTTGCTGGATAACGGCGAGTTGGCTGATTTCGGCAAAGGTTTTGTAGATTTCTTTTTCTTCGTCATTGAGGGCTGCGAGGTGTTGTACGGAGCCGTCGTTGAGCAAAATGCTTTCCCAGGTTTTTTCGTTGTCGAGGTTTTTTTCTTGCAGCAGTTTTACCAGGAACGGGTTTTTGTAGGTGGTTTTGATTTTGGCGAGGTCTTTGACGTGGTAGTTGGATTTGAAGGGTTCTACTGATGGCGAGACGCTGCCGAGGATGAAGCTGCTCGATTTGGTCGGGGCGATGCTCATCAGGGTGGTGTTGCGGCGGCCATAGCCTTTGAGCAGTTCGGGTTCGCCGAATTTTTCCGCGAGTGCCTGTGAGGCGGCCAGGGTTTTTTGTTGCAGCAGTTGGAAGATTTCGTTGTTTTTTTGCATGGCGGCGAAGCTGTCGAAGGCGATGCGGTTTGCCTGCAAATAGCTATGCCAGCCGAGGACGCCGAGGCCAAGCGCGCGGTGGCGCACGGCAAAGCGGCGGGCGCGGTCAAGGAAGGGGATGTCCGCGCTTTTGTCGATGAATTCGCTCATGACGGCGTCGAGGAATTGGGTGAGGACTTCGGGCGCGTCGGTGTGTTTCCATTCGTCGTAGTGGAGCAGGTTCATGGAGGAGAGGCAGCAGACGAAGCTTTCTTCGTCGCTGGCGGGCAGCATGATTTCGGTGCAGAGGTTGGAGGCGTACACGGTCATGTTGCGGTCTTTGTAGACGTCCGGGCGGCCGGCGTTGGCGTTGTCTTTGAAAAACAGGTAGGGGATGCCGGTTTCGGCTTTGCGTTGCAGGACTTTTGCCCAGACGCGGCGTTTTTCGGGGTCGCCCGCTTTCATGGCGTCCAGCCAGGCGTTGCTGATGCAGACGCCGTAGTACATGAGCTGGATGGGGTTGCCTTCGGTGTGGATGTCCAGCCATTCGTCGATGTCGCCGTGGTCGATGTCGATGTAGCCCGCGAATTGGCCTTTGCGCGAGGTGCCTTGCGAGATGACGTCGATGATGGTGTCAAAGAGTTTGCTGAAGTTGAAGCTGCCGTCGGATTTGCCGTTGTTGCTGATGTCGCTGCCGCGCGGGCGGATGGCGCCGAAGTAGGCGCTGGTGCCGCCGCCGATTTTGCTCATCATGCCGACTTCAGCGGTGGTGCGCATGATGTCGTAGATGGAGTCGCCGATGTAGCTGCCGAAGCAGGAGATGGGCAGGCCGCGCGAGAGGCCGAAGTTTGACCAGATGGGCGAGGAGAGGGAGTAGTAGCCGCGTGCCATGTAGTGATGGAAGCGTTCGGCGAAGGTGTCGTCTTGCAGGATGTTGCCGGCGTGTTCGGCGATGGCACGGATGCGCGCTTCTGGCGTGGTGCCGTCCAGGAGGTAGCCGCGCTGGAGAAAGAGGCGGCTGTCTTCGTTTAGCCAGGAAAAGTCAGGGCGGGTTGTTTCGGCGTGGGTCATGGGTGTGTTCCTTGATGTTGTCGGGTGGACGGCGTTCCGGGTGCCGGGTGGTGTTTGGGGTTTTACATACGGGGTAGCGGGGTTGGTGTATGTAAATAGTTGGGTGTTTTTTGTCGCACAGCGGCGTGTTTGCTGCCCCCACCCCTGCCCTCCCCCACGGGGGAGGGGGTATATCGACTGTTTTCTCAGCCGAGGTTCACTATACAAACTTATTAAAAGTGTAGTTTTTCCATATTAATTCCTCTCCCTCAAAAGAGAGGCTTCTCTGGTTTAACAGATATTCCGTAGGACAATACAAAATTGCGGTCGGACAGAAAGAATTTTATTTTTTTGATGATTTACTAGGCTTTAAATCTGGATGATTTCCTGGAGTATTTTTATTGTCACGACGCCGTTTATCGTGTTCTCCAGTAGATTTGGCTATCGGTTTAGGGCCAGGTTTCAAAGGCATAATATTGTCTCCACTAATATGATTAATACATTAAGGCTATTTGCAACTCGCTTTGGTTGCTGTTGCTACGCGTTTTTTCACACCCCCTCCCCGGGTTCCCTTAAAAAAGGCATCCGCCTTTTTCAAGGGGAGCCCCGTCCCTCCCCCGCTTCGCAGGGGAGGGGGATTTATTTTCGCTGTCGGGAAGGAGAAAAATAGGTTCAGAACAAATCATCCGCCGTGATTTGTTTGATTTTTTTGCTGTAGTCGGTGCTGCGTTTGTAGAAGAAGTCGCCTTCTTTGCCGGAGAGGATTTCGATGTCAAACCACTCGGTCTCGCGCAGTTTTTTCGGGTCCACGAGGTAGGGCGCGTTGATGCCGAGGATTTCCAGCGAGTTGTTATAGCGGTTGGTGATGTAGTTTTCGACGGTGTCGAGGGTGATGAAGTCGAGGTCACCGTCTTCGAAGATCCAGCGCAGGATGCCGCGTTCGGCTTCAAGCGCGTGGTTGGCAAGTTGTTGTAGTTCGTCGTAGAAATCGGGGGTGAAGAGGCGCGGGTGTTCGTCGCGGATGATGTTGTAGAGGGCGATGCCGAAGCGGCCGTGGATTTCTTCTTCTTTCGAGGTCGCTTCCACCGCGTTTGATATGCCTTTGAACAGGTTGCGGTGTTTGTTGAACGACATGATGATGAGGAACTGGCCGAAGAGCGAGATATGCTCGACAAACAGCGAGAACATGACGAGCGACAGCACAAAGCGCTCGCGGCCAATGTCCTTGTCGCGCATGAAGTCTTCCATGTATTCGATGCGCCGCATCAGCGCCGGGTATTCGCGGATTTGGCTGAACATTTCGTTCATGCCGAGTTTTTCGAGAAGGAAGGAGTAGGCGTCCTTGTGGCGGATTTCGCTTTCGGCAAAGGTGCCGCCGACGTCGTCGATTTCCGGCTTGGGAAAGTAGCGGTAGAGGTCGCCCCAGAAGCGCTTGACGCTCACTTCCACCTGCGAGATGGCGAGCATGGCGCGGGTGAGCGCGGTGCGCTCTGCCGGGGTGATGACGGTTTTGTAGTCCTGGATGTCGCCGGTGAAGTTGAATTCGGTGTGCAGCCAGTAGGAATGGCGGATGGCGTCCTTGAATTCGAGCAGTTCCGGGTATTCGTAGGGCTTGATTTGCAGGCGGTGTTCAAAGAGGTTGCGGGTCATGGCGGGCGTCCGGGCGGGTGGAGACAAAGGAAATCCCGCCAAACCGGAGGCGGCGGGTCAATTTTTAAGTAAAAACGGCAGCTCATTTTAGGAGGATTTTGGGGGGCAACAAAGGCGAAGGTTTACCCTTTTTCGTTTCTCATTGGCTTAGCAGGGATTTCTAGTACTGGTGTATTTTAGCGTCCCAAACGGCATAAAAACACTATATATTGTGGTGTATTTGGTAACTGTTTGTAACGCCATTTGCTAACCCCCCGTTTTGCCAAGATGGCGTTGTGTGGTGGATTTACTACATCCGCACACGCCCGAAATTCCCCTGCCGCCGCTGTATAATCCGCCGCCTCATTCATACCGGAGCAAACCATGTCCCACGTCCTTATCATCGGCGCCGGTGGCGTCTCCAACGTCGTCGTCCACAAATGCGCGCAGGCAAAAGACGTCTTCAGCCAAATCACCCTCGCCAGCCGCACCGTCGCCAAATGCGAGGCGATTGCCGCCGCCGTCCACGCCAAATACAGCGTGAAAGTCGCCACTACGGCGGTGGATGCCGACAACGTCGCCGAACTTACCGCACTGATTGAACGCATCAAGCCCGACCTCGTCCTTAACGTCGCCCTGCCGTACCAAGATTTGCACATCATGGACGCCTGCCTTGCCACCGGCGTCGATTACCTTGACACCGCCAACTACGAGCCGCCGGAAGAAGCCAAATTTGAATACAAATGGCAGTGGGCGTACCACGACCGCTTCAAGGAGCGCGGCATCATGGCGCTGCTCGGCAGCGGCTTTGACCCCGGCGTGACCAACGTTTTCACCGCCTACATCAAAAAACACCTGCTCGACGAAATTCACGAGCTGGACATCATCGATGCCAACGCGGGCGACCACGGCCTGCCCTTTGCCACCAACTTCAACCCGGAAATCAACATCCGCGAAGTCACCGCCGAAGCCAAACACTGGGAAAACGGCGGCTGGCAAATCACCCCGCCGCTCTCGCACAAGCGCGTCTTCGATTTCCCGCAAATCGGCGAAAAAAACATCTACATGATGTATCACGAAGAATTGGAATCACTGGTCAAACATTATCCGGAAATCAAAACCGCGCGCTTCTGGATGACCTTCTCCGACAATTACCTCAATCACCTCAAAGTATTGGAAAACGTCGGCATGACCTCCATTGAACCCGTCATGTATGAAGGCAAAGAAATCATCCCCATCCAGTTCCTCAAAGCCGTATTGCCCGACCCCGCCTCACTCGGCCCGCGCACCAAAGGCAAAACCTGTATCGGCTGCGTCGCCAAAGGCATGAAAGACGGCAAAGAAAAAACCGTTTACATCTATAACATCTGTGACCACGAAGCCTGCTACGCCGAAGTCGGCTCACAGGCCATTTCCTACACCACCGGCGTCCCGGCAATGATTGGCGCGATGATGATGCTGCAAGGCAAATGGCATCAGGCGGGCGTCTATAACATGGAGCAATTCGACCCGGATCCGTTCCTTGACGCACTCGCCCAATACGGCCTGCCGTGGGAAATAAAAGAACTGTAAAACATATTTGTAGGGTGGGGCTTGCCCCACCATTTTTTTAAGAAGACAACCTATGGCAAAAAGAAAAAGCGATATGGAAGACATGATAGAACTTGCCGCCAAAATGCCGTGCTGACTGAATAGTATTTTGGTAGTTATCAGCTATGTTGTACTTCACTATTACGCTATCCGACCCAATGCGCCGACACCAACAGAAATGAGCCAAATGGGCGATCATGTTGTCGCCTCCATTTTGCAAAGCCTCGCCATTTTTGGCCAATATCTGCTGCCGTTTATTTTCATATTGGCGGCGGTAATCTCGCTAATCAAACAGGCACGCAAAAAGAAATAACAAAAACCATGAGTACCTTCCAAAACGCCGCCGCCTACGAGCGCTATATGAGCGGCTGGAGCCGTGCCGCAGGCGAACCATTTCTCGACTGGCTCGCATTGCCGCGCGGACTGCGCTGGCTTGATGTCGGTTGCGGTAGCGGCTACCACATGTGGCGCATGGTAGGAGAGGGGGCGAAAGCCGTTATCGGCATTGATCCGACCGCCCTTTTTTTATGTCAGTTTGAAGCGGTACGGAAGTTATTAAATCATGATCGACGGGCGAATTTAATTCCACTTGGCATTGAAGAAATGCAGCCTTTGGGCGTATTTGATACGGTTTTTTCAATGGGAGTGTTGTATCATCGAAAATCGCCGTTGGATCATTTGACGCAATTGAGAAATCAATTAGCCAAAGGCGGCGAGTTAGTCTTGGAAACCCTTGTTGTTGATGGCGATGAAAATACGGTTTTAATGCCGCTTGAGCGTTATGCCAAAATGAAGAATGTGTATTTTATTCCTTCCGTAGCGGCTTTGATCAATTGGTTGAAAAAAACCGGCTTTCATCATGTTCGCTGTGTTGATGT
>NZ_CALJAH010000204.1 GCF_938028185.1 uncultured Cardiobacterium sp.
CAGGCGACGTGGAGCTTTCGACACTGGAATGGGTGGACTGGTTCAACCAGCGCCGGCTGCTGAGTTCCATCGGCTACACTCCGCCAGTAGAATTTGAAGCGGCGCACTATCGCCAAAAAGACGGATTAGACAAAACTGCCTGATCCAGTCAATCCGCCCTCCGCTGTGTGGGGCGGTTCATATAAGGCAGAAACAATAAACCCCTTCTTGAAGAAGGGGTTATCTTTGAATACTGGTGCCCAGAAGAGGACTCGAACCTCCAAGGGATTGCTCCCACTAGGACCTGAACCTAGCGCGTCTACCAGTTCCGCCATCTGGGCATTGGGTTTTCCATTTTGCAATGGAGCCGGAGACAGGAGTTGAACCCGCGACATCCTCATTACAAGTGAGGCGCTCTACCAACTGAGCTACTCCGGCGTGTGGCAGGACGCGCATTGTAGCGATTTTTTGCAGGCGGTCAAGCGCGGATTCGATTTTGTGATGCCGCCCCTTTATCATGTGCACCCTTTCAATAAGTATAAGGATGAGGTAATGAGCGTAACCTTGCGCAAACTACAGAAACGGCTACGAAAAAACGTCGGCAAAGCGATTGAAGATTACCAGATGATTGAGGCTGGCGACCACATCATGGTTTGTCTTTCCGGCGGCAAGGATTCCTACGCGATGCTGGATTTGCTCCTATCGCTGCAACGCAGTGCGCCGGTCGAATTCAAGCTAACCGCAGTCAATCTTGACCAGAAACAGCCCGGCTTTCCCGAACACGTTCTGCCGGAATACCTCGCTTCCATCGGCGTCGATTACCACATCATCGAGAGTGACACCTACAGCATCGTTACCGACAAAATCGCGCCGGGCAACACCATGTGTTCGCTTTGCTCGCGCTTGCGCCGTGGGCATCTTTATACCTACGCCAAGCAGTTTGGCATGACCAAAATCGCCCTCGGCCACCACAAATTCGACATCATGGAAACCTTTTTTCTCAACCTCTTTCACGGTGGTCAACTGAAAGCGATGCCACCGAAACTGCAAAGTGACGATGGCGCGCACATCGTCATCCGCCCGCTCGCCTACTGCGACGAGCGCGACATCGCCAAATACGCCGAATGGCGGCAATTTCCTATCATCCCCTGCAACCTCTGCGGCTCGCAGGAAAACCTGCAACGCAAAGCCATCAAGGAAATGCTGCTGCAATGGGATCGCCTCGCGCCGAAACGGCTGGACAGCATCTTCGCTGCGCTGACGCGGGTACGGCCATCGCATCTGCTGGATCGCGAACTGTTTGACTTTGCCGCGCTCGGCGCCAGCGGCACGCCGCTGCAATGGCTGATGCCGGAAAAAGATGACGACGAAGACGCGCCAAATGCCGCCAAACCGCAACTGTTCCACCCACGGGCAGAAGCCGAAAATATCGCTTGACGCTCTGCGGGGCGGTGTGGATAATGCGCGCCTTCAAAACGACGCGCCCGTAGCTCAGTTGGATAGAGTACCTGGCTACGAACCAGGCGGTCGGAGGTTCGAATCCTTCCGGGCGCGCCACATACTCCTGTTTTCCTTTTGATTAGTGCGCCCGTAGCTCAGTTGGATAGAGTACCTGGCTACGAACCAGGCGGTCGGAGGTTCGAATCCTTCCGGGCGCGCCACACATTCAGCGGCTTCAAGCCGCTTTTTTCATATCTGCGCCATGTCAAACACCTACATCGCCACCTGCCGTGAATGGCCGCAGGGCAACGCTGACCTGCGCGCGCTTGCCGCCGCGCTCCACGCCGAACTCCTGCCTTGGCAGAACATCACTCCCACTACCGCGCACACCGTGCTGCCGCTCGCGGTCTGGGATTACAGCACCCAACCCGATGCTTACCTGGATTGGCTTGCCGCGCTGGAAGCGGCGAATGTGCGCGTCATCAATCCGCCCGCCTTGCAACGCTGGAACCTAGACAAACGTTACCTGTGCGAATTGGCGGCACAAGGTCTTGCCGTCACACCTGGTATCGCACTGCTGCCGGGCGGCGACTGGGCGCAGGCGGTTGCCAACAGCGGCTGGGACAACCCCGTCGTCAAACCGCTCATCGGCCAAAGCGGGCGCGGCGTGCGCCGCCTTGATGGCGAATTGCCGACGCTGGCCGACTATCCGCAGGGCGCGTTGTTGCAACCCTTCATCGAAAGCCCCATCGGCGAAATCTGCCTGATTTACCTCGGCGGCGCGTTCTCGCACGCCGCGCACCGCCGCCCAGCGCCGCAGGAATGGCGAGCTAATTCTGCCTACGGCGTGGAAATCCTGCCCGCCCAGCCGGAACCTGCCTGGCTGGCGCGTGCGGCAGCGGTGTTGCCGCATCTGCCGGTTGCGCCGCTTTATGCCCGCATTGACGGCCTGATTGACGCGAACGGCGACTTTCTCATTAACGAAGTCGAGCTGATTGAACCGGCACTGTATCTCTCCCTGCATCCGCCTGCTCTTGAATCCCTGCGCAATCTCATCGTTTAGAGCCTGTTTGGAGTCTGCGGGTAAAGCGAAATTGCCCCTCCCCCGCTGCGAACGCTGCGCGTCCTGCGAGGGAGGGGCAATTGGGTTGCCGTTTAGCTGATTTTCATCCCCGGCTGGACGCCGTCGCCGGGTTGCAGCAGGTGCAGTTCGTCGCCGCGCGTGGCGGAAAGTATCATCCCGGTGGAGACGCCGAAGCGCATTTTGCGCGGCGCGAGGTTTGCCACATAGACGACCATCCGCCCGATGAGCTCTTGCGGCTGGTAGTACGCCTTGATGCCGGAGAACACTTCGCGTTCGCCCAATTCGCCCACGTCGAGTTTGAAGCGCAGCAGTTTGTCCGAGCCGTCGATGTGGCTGCATTCGAGCACGCGGGCGATGCGCAGGTCGGGTTTGGCAAAGTCGTCGATGGTGATCCACGCGGTTTCTGCGGCGGGTTTTGTCTTGCCAACCGCCGCTTCTTCTTTGAGGTCTTCTTTGCTGTCGGCGATGATGGCGTCGGTTTGCGCGGCTTCGATGCGCTGCATCATCGGCGTGAACGGCTGGATGGTCGCACCGAGCAGCGGCGTTTGCGCGTCCGCCCAGGCGAGCGGGGTGATGTTGAGCAACGCTTCGGCATCCGCCGCCACTTGCGGCAGCACGGGTTTGAGGTAGGTGATGAGCTGGCGGAAGGCGTTGATGCCGACGGTGGCGATGCCTTGCACTTCGGCGCGGCTGGCGTCGTCCTTGATTTTCACCCACGGCTTTTCCGCGTCTATGTATTCGTTGGCGGCATCGGCCAGTTTCATGATGTCGCGGATGGCGCTGCTGTATTCGCGCTGTTCGTAGGCGCTCGCGATGTCGTCGGCTTTGGCGGCAAATTGCTTAAAGAGCGCATCGTCAGGCAGCGCGGCGGCGAGCGCGCCGTCAAAGTGTTTGCTGATAAACGGCGCGCAGCGGCTGGCGAGGTTCACCAGTTTGCCGACGAGGTCGCTGTTGGCTTTTTGGCGGAAGTCGTCAAGGTTGAGGTCAAGGTCTTCGACGCGCGCGCTGAGTTTGCTGGCGAAGTAGTAGCGCAGGTATTCGGGGCGCAGGTGTTTGAGGTAGGTTTCGGCCTTGATGAAGGTGCCGCGCGATTTGCTCATTTTTTCGCCGTTGACGGTGAGGAAACCGTGGCAGTTCACTCCGGTCGGCTGGCGGTAGCCCGCGCCTTTGAGCATCGCCGGCCAGAAGAGCATATGGAAGTAGGCGATGTCCTTGCCGATGAAGTGGTAAAGCTCGGTGTCGTGGCCGGGGCGCCAGAAGGCGTCAAAGTCCAGCCCTTCGCGGTCGCAGAGGGCGCGGAAGCTCGCCATGTAGCCGACCGGCGCGTCCAGCCAGACGTAGAAGTATTTGCCCGGCGCGTCCGGGATTTCAAAGCCCCAGTAGGGCGCGTCGCGCGAGATGTCCCACGGTTGCAGGCCTTCGATGAACCATTCGCCCAGTTTGTTGCGCATGGATTCTTGTATTTGTGCGCTTTGCAGCCAGTCGCGGAGGAAGGCGTCAAACGCGGGCAGGTCGAAGAAGTAGTGTTCGCTGTCGCGCTCCACCGGGGTTGCGCCGGAAAGGGCGGAGTAGGGGTTGATGAGGTCGGTTGGGGCGTAGGTGGTGCCGCAGACTTCGCAGTTGTCGCCGTACTGGTCTTTGCTGTGGCATTTCGGGCATTCGCCCTTGACGAAGCGGTCGGGCAGGAAAAGCTGTTTTTCCGGGTCAAAAAGCTGCGAGATGGTGCGGTGCAGGATATGGCCGCCCGCTTCCAATGCGCGGTAGATGGCGGCGGTTAGTTCGCGGTTTTCTTCGCTGTGGGTGCTGTGGTACTGGTGATGGTCAATAAGGAAACCACGGAAATCGCGCAGGTGCTCGCTGTGGCTTTTGTCAATGAGCTGCTGCGGCGTGATGCCTTCTTTTTCCGCGCGCAACATGATCGGCGTGCCGTGCGCGTCGTCAGCGCAGACGTAATGGCACTCGTGGCCGCGCAGGCGCTGGAAGCGTACCCAAATATCGGTCTGGATGTATTCGACCATGTGGCCGAGGTGAATCGCGCCGTTGGCGTAGGGCAGGGCGCTGGTGACAAGAATGCGGCGTTTCGGGGCGTGCGGCATGGCAAGGCTCTCATGTGATTAAAGAAAGCGCGCATTTTAGCAAATGCGCCCCGCCCGCTATAATCGCCGCTCCCTTTATAGATGGAGAATCCCGTGAACGGCTCACTCTTCTGGCTGCTGTTGCGCTACGCCGAACTGGTCAACCCGAACCGCCTCGTCAAACCCGCACCGGCGGTGTCATCCTCTTATTACTATGAATGCCTGCGCAAAAGCGGCAACGCCAGCGGTGCCGAAGAAAGCTGCGCCTTTCTCGCCCTCGGCCAGCTGGACGGCGACATCGAACAAATCCACTTCCGCCACATGGACGACCCCGCCTGGCAAGAAAGCCTGCAAGCCTTCAAAAACTACCGCGCCGCGCGCTGTCGGCTGGAAGACAAAGAAGAACTGCGCTGCCGTATCCGCCTCGCGCAACAATACCTGAACGAATTGCAATCTTTACCGTAATGTTGGCACGAAGAAAAACAAGGTATTAGCAAATTCGGGTTTGACGCTGTGAAAAACGCGCGGGTATAGTGCGCGCCTTCCAAATCCGAAACACAATGCTAACCCCATGAAAAAAGAAACCTTCTTTGGTCTGACGATGCTGACCCTTGCCGGATGCAGCACCACATCCCAACAAACCGCCGCGCTGGATGCGCCCCGCCTCGAACTGGAAAGCCTCAAACCGGAACAGGCGCCTGCACCGCGTCGCCTCGTCGCCAGCCACAACCCCACCCGCAACCGCCTCATCGCCGACAGCAAACAACTCATCGGCACCCGTTACCGCTACGGCGGCGCCAGCGAAAAAAGCGGCTTCGACTGCTCTGGCCTCGTCCAGCACGTCTTCGCCCAACAAGGCTACCGCCTGCCGCGCAGCAGCAGCGAGCAGTTCAACCAACTGCTGCCGGTGAAAGAACCGCGTCCGGGCGACCTCATCTTCTTCCGCCACGGCAAGGGCAAAGTGAGCCACGTCGGCATCTACCTCGGCAACCAGAAAATGCTGCACTCGCCGTCGCCGGGCAAAAAGGTGGAAATTACCCGCATCGACCAGGATTACTGGAAAAAACGCTACGCCGGCGCCCGCGCCGTGGTGCAGGAACGCGTCACCGTCTCGCGCTGATGGCGCTTGTTGACAGAAGACCGCCGCAAGGCGGTTTTTTTATGTCTGCAATTCTCGTCGCAAACCGCCGCAATCCCTTTGCCAGCGGGCGGGGCGTGTGGCACAATCGCATCCGCATTTTTACCGTTCTTTAACCATTCCTGACATTCCAGAAAAACATCATGACTCCTGAAATTACCGTAAATCCTGATGACGTCCAAATCGAAAGCGGCTGGAAAACCGCCCTCTACGAAGAATTTACCAAGCCTTACTTCGCCCACATCAAAACCATCCTGATGGCCGCGAAAGACGCGCACATTCCCGTCTATCCACCCGGCAAACTCATTTTCAACGCCTTTAACCGCACCCCTTACGACCGCGTCCGCGTCGTCATTCTCGGCCAAGACCCCTATCACCAGCCGGGGCAGGCGATGGGGCTGTCGTTCTCCGTGCCGCAGGGAATGCGCATCCCGCCCTCACTGCAAAACATCTACAAAGAGCTGGAGCGCAGCATCCCCGGCTTTGTTATGCCGCGCCACGGCGACCTCAGCGCCTGGGCCGACCAGGGCGTGCTGCTGCTCAACGCCAGCCTGACCGTCGAACGCGGCAAGGCGGGCAGCCACAGCCGCATCGGCTGGCATCTCTTTACCAACGCCGTGATTGAGCACCTCTCGCGCGAACGCCGCGACCTCATCTTCATGCTCTGGGGCAACTTCGCCAAAGAAAAAATGCGACTGATTGATGCCGACAAACACTACATTCTCACCTCCGTCCACCCGTCGCCGTTGGCGGGTAACGGCTTCATCGGCTGCCAGCACTTCGCCAGCGCCAACGAAATCCTGCAATCGCGCGGCGAAGCGCCGATTGACTGGCAAGTCTGACATCACAACCGGGCGCAACGCCCGGTTTTTTTCAATTCCCGTACTGCCGGAGAAGCCATGCCAAACAAGACCGCCACCTTGCTCTGCTGCGGCATCCTCGCCGCCCTCTGCTGGAGCCTCGCCGATATGCTGCTCGTCGGCTTCGTCCCGCATCCTGCGCACTACCCACGCCTGCTGACGCTGGACGCTGCCATGACCAGTGATACCGCTTTCGCCGCGCTGATGCAAACCGCATCGCCTATCCGCCGCTTCTGGGGTGTCGTTCCCGCCACCTTTAGCGTTGCCGGTTATCTCATCGCGACCGCAGGTCTCGCGCGCTTGCTGGAACCGGCGCGGCTGAGCCGTGTCGCCCTCGCGCTCATTTTCATCGGCTATGCGTTGATGCCGCTCGCCCATGCCGGATTCTTCTACCTCGGCGCGAGCGCACAAACACTCATCGCGGTCAGCGATGCCGACGTGCCGCTGCTCGTCGCGCAATACAACTACTTCTATCAACTGCTTGCCGTTCACTGGATTGCTGCCATCACCATCAGTGCCAGCGGCTGGTTGCTTGTCGCCGTGCAAATGGCGCGCGGCCGCAGCATCCTGCCGCGCTGGCTTGTGCTGCTGACGCCG
>NZ_CALJAH010000205.1 GCF_938028185.1 uncultured Cardiobacterium sp.
TGCCTGCCACAGCCCGTACTCCGGCGGCACGCCGGGTGAACGCTACCTTCCTGCCGCAGACGCAGGCGGTTGCGCCTGTCCGCCACGCTGCCCCGGTCAAGACCCCGGCACGGCAACGGGTCGCGGTTGCGGCCAAAGCGGCAAAGAAAACCGCCACGCGCAAGGTGCGCCGATGAGTGACCAGCCGAAAGAAGTGCTGTTGCGCGATATTTACGAGTACGTCCCCGCCTCGGCCTACGTCCTCACCGCCGTTTTTCTCTTGCTTGCCTCGGAGCTGGCATTTGTCATCCCCACCGTTGCCTTCGCCCTCGCCTCGCTTTTTTTCCTGCGCGCCGCCGTGCTCTTCCGTCGTGGCTGGCGGGTACGGCGCTACCAGAAGCGGCTGGTCAACCTGCCGGTGTACCGGATGCGCGTCTCTGAACTGCCGGTATCGAACAAGGTGCAGTTCCTCGGCATGGGCTTTGCCTGGACCGGGGTACACACCCAGCGCGTCTATGACCTGACCCAGAGCGAGAACAGCAAATACACCGCCAAGTCGCGCGGTTATAAACGGGCGCGCAATCTTGAGGTCAGGCTCGAACACTCACGCTGGTGGCGCTGGATTGCCGTCTTCACCGCGTCCGCGCGGCACGACCCCAAACCGCTACGCATCGGCTTCCTCTGGTTCAAGATTGCTGCCTGGCGGCTCAACCCGTGGGAGCCGGTACCGCCGCTCGAAGGCGATGCCTGGCTGCACTCGGTCGGCCTCTATGAAGGCGAAGGACCCATCTGGCAGGATTTGGGCAACCGCGTCGGCCATACCCTGGTTGAAGGCACCACCCGCGTCGGCAAGACGCGCCTCGCCGAAGTCATCATCTGCCAGGACATCCTGCGCGGCGACGTGGTCATCGTCATCGACCCCAAGGGCGACGCCGACCTGCTGCTCAATATGTATGCAGCCGCACTACGCGCCGGACGCGCGGACAAGTTCTTTTTCTTCCACCTTGGCTATCCCGAGGTTTCTGCCCAATACAACCCCATCGGCAGCTATGGCCGCATCACCGAGGTGGCCACGCGCATCGCCTCGCAAATGCCGGGTGAGGGGCAGTCCGCCGCCTTCCGCGAGTTCGTTTGGGGTTACGTCAACCAGGTCGCCAAGGGATTGACCGGCATCGGCGAAGTGCCGAACTACCCGCTGATCAAGCAGTACAGCCAACACCTGGAGCCGCTCTACATCCGCCTGATCGACAAGCTGCTCGGCGACAAGATGCCTGGTTATCAGGCGGAACTTGCACGCTATCAGGAGATCATGCGGCTGGAGAAGGCGGAACAGCGCCGTGCCGCCGGCCTCATGGACGACTACTCGCAGATTAAGCGCGACCGCGATGCCATCGCCCGCTACCTGCTGTTCAAACACCACGCTGACAAGCTGCCGCTCTCCGATGTGGAACGCGATACCGCGCAATCGCTGACCAAGGCCTTTATCACCGACCAGCAGTACCTCAACAAGCTGATCGCCTCGCTCGACCCCTTCCTCGAAAAAATGACCACCGGCGCGGTGGCGAAGCTGATTGCCCCCGATTTTCTCGACCCCTCGCGCGATGTCTTCGATTGGACCGGCATCATGCTTTCCGGCGGCATCGTCTATGTCGGCCTGGATGCGCTGTCGGATCAGGAAGTGGCGCGCACAGTCGGTTCTTCCATGCTCGCCGACCTCGCCTCCCAGTACGGCCGTATCTACAAGGAAGGGCGCAGCCAGGGGCTGCCGGACATTCCTGGCGCGCACCGCGACCGTCCGATCCGCGTCCACATCGACGAAGCCAATGAACCGGCGGACAAGAACCTCATTCCCTCGCTCAACAAGGCCGGTGGTGCCAACGTCTCTGTCACCGCCTACACCCAGACCTCCTCCGATTTTGAGGCACGCCTCGGCAACAAGGCCTATGCCGCGCAGATGCTCGGCAACTTCAACACCCTCATTTTCTTCCGCGTCCAAGACGAAGCGACCGCCAAAATCCTGATCGAAAAACAGCGCAAGGTGAACGTCGGCCACGTCCTCACCTACTCCGGCGCGACCGACAGCTCGGACGTGCACTCCGATGTGCATTTCATCTCCTCAACCCAGTCGCGCGAACAGCGGCAGCAGATGGAAATGCTCACCGTCACCGATCTGACCAATCTCCCCAAGGGGCAGTTCTTCATGATTATGAACGGCAACCAGCTCTACAAGGGGCGGGTGCCGTGGCTGATTCCGGCACGCGGCGAGACGGTGCCGGAGAACATCCGCCAGGTGGCGGAGCAGATGCGCCACAACTACAGCTCGCGCATTCCCGACTGGTACAGCTACCGCGACTACTTCAAACCGCAGGAAGTGCTGCGCGACGAAAACGGTGCCGACCAGTGGCAGGCGGTGCGCGAGCAGTTGCGCGGCTGGGGCGAAGACAGCGACGTCCAGTTCGGCTCCGGCCTCGGTCAGGACCAGATGGAAGCGGACGATACGGCGCTGGAGGACGGATTCGATGACTGAGACCGTAATCCGCACCACGCAACGGAGGGCGTATGGCACGCAAGCCTAAAAACGACGCGCCGAACCCCAACGCACAACAGCCGCCTCGCAAACGCGGTCTGTTCGGCCTCATCTTCCTGCCTTTCAGCATGGTGTTCATCGTTGCCGGTTACCTCGTCGGCTCTATCCTCGTCAGCATCCTCCTCGAATGGGGCGGCATGCTCTTCGGCCTCTGCGACTACGATCATGCCGCGCATGTGCTGGAGCAGGAGTTCGCCTACCTCGGCGACAACTTCACCATGACCCTCTTTGGCATCTCCGCCGAAGAAGCCGCCTTGCGCGTCATCCATTTTTTCCAGGGCAATCTGGTCGCGCCGCCACCGGCGCAGGGGCATGTGTCGCCGCAAGAGCTGCTCTCCATGCGCTTCTGGTCGCAGTTGACTGCCAACTGGCCCTACTACCGCAACGCCGTCGTCTATGTGCTGATGGTGACCGGCATCCGCTGCGTCATCATCGTCCTATCCTCGCTGCTCTTTGTCCTCGTCGGTCTGGTGGCTGCCATTGACGGCCTGCACCTGCGCGAGCTGCGCAAGGTCGGCGGCGGCATCGAACACGCCAGTGTCTATCACCATGCGAAAGCGCTGGTGCCTTACACCATCGGCATCTCGCCGGTGCTCTACCTCTCCTGGCCCAGTTCCATCAACCCGAATTTTATCCTGCTGCCCGGCATGTTGCTTTTCTACCTCGCCGTGCTCATCGGATTTTCCACCTTCAAGAAATTCATTTAATCCAAGGAGTTGCCATGTCGACACACGAAGCACCCGACCGTCCCAGCCGCACCCGACTTTACCTGTTGCTCGCCCCATTGCTTGCGAGCAGTGCGGCGAACGCGAAAGGCGCGAAAAAGCCTGCCGCCGTGCCGTTGCGCGGCGAGCAGGCCGAGATTGAGTCCGTCTTACGCGAGCTGGAATACCTGCGCGAGCGCGTGCAGGCGCTACAGGGCAAATACGGGCGTGCCACCGGCAACGCCAAGATCCGCTTCAACTACCCGGCATGTATTGAGCAGTTGCGC
>NZ_CALJAH010000206.1 GCF_938028185.1 uncultured Cardiobacterium sp.
ATTTCCGGCATTGCAGGCGGGGAAAGAAACGCTACCCTGGCAGCAGGCATTTGCCGCGCATCAGGCGGGCGATCGTTTGACAGCGTTTGCGCAAATGAATGCGTTGGCAAAAAGTGGTGATGCCGATGCCTGTTATTTGCTGGCTTTGATGTATATGGATGGGGAAATTATCCGCAAGGATGGCACGGAAGGGATGCTGTATCGCGCGAAAGGAATGGGGCATATGCCGGCACATTGGTGCGAGATGCAAATGTTTTATTGGCTTGATATTGCCAGTAATAGTGAATTTGGCACCTGGAAGGGCAAGTTTGCGCGCAAGGATTTGCCTGAGCTTGCCCATGCCGGTTATGTCCCGGCGCAGAATTTTTTGGGTTGTCTCTATCACCAGGATAAGGATAGTGCGAGTGGTTTGGCACCCAATCCGGCAAAGGCACGGGAATGGTTTGCCAAAGCGGCAGCGCAAAATGATGCAACAGGGCAATACAATCTCGCCCTGGCATTTGAAACGGGCAACGGCGGTCCGTGCGATTTGTCGCAAGCGCGCGCCTTTTATGAAAAAGCCGCCGCGCAGGGTTTTACCCCGGCGCAATGGCGTCTCGGTTGGCTGTATGCGCAGGGGCGGGGTGTCGCCCATGATGCGACGCAGGCGCGGGCGTGGTTTGAGAAAGCCGCGGCGCAAGGCGATGCGGATGCGCAAAACGCGCTTGGTTTGCAGGCACTGCTGCATGATGAAGACGTTACGCAGGCGTTTGTCTGGTTTACGCAAGCGGCGGCGCAGGGTTTGGCGGCAGCGCAAAACAATCTCGCTGTTTTAAGCGAAGGCACGGCGCAGCGCGATGGACTGCTCCAGGCGGCGGGCCAGGGCGAGCCGCTGGCGTGGTTTAATCTCGGTGTACTGGACACGCGCGGCGATGATTGGGCGCAGGCGCGGTTGCATTATGCGCAGGCGGCGCTGCGCGGCGTCTCCGTAGCGCAGGAGCAGTATTTGCCGCTGGTGGATGCGGATGCGAATATCCCGTCAGAGGCGATGCGGCAGGCGTTGGCGGACTGGCGGGCGGGTGATTGCCGCCAGGCGCGGGCGGCGGTGCAGCAGGCGGCCAGGTTGCGGCGGCTGCCGGGAAAAGGCATTAACGCAGGCGCGGGGGAGGTGTGGGCGCAGTTTTGCCTCGCTTGTATTTACGACGATAACAATGTTTTTCTGCGTGATGCGGCGCAGGCGGTGCAATGGTTTACGCGGGCAGCGGCGGGTGGCAACAGCCGTGCGCAATTCCATCTTGGCCGCTACTATCACGATGCGGTGCGCAATATGCCGGACAGCTACCGCGACCGTGCGGGCGTCATCCAGGCTTACGACCAGGCGCGTCTGTGGCTGGTGCAGGCGGCGTTACAGGGTGACCGTGCGGCGCAGCGGGCGCTTGCCATCATGCTAGAGAAGCGTGATTACGGCGCGCCGGATGCCGCACTGGCAGCGTATTGGCGCGAGCTGGCGGAACAATCGCCCGCACCCCCTGCCGACCCGCCCGGTTCGGTGTGGTACGACATCCAGCAGGCGGTGGCGTGGTTCGCGCAGCGCGGTCTCACCGCAGGCAAACCGTATGCAGAAGCGGCACGGCAGGGCAATGCGGTGGCGCAATATTGGCTTGGCGTGGCAGTGCAATATGGCGATGGCGTCCCGCAGAGTTTCGCCCGCGCCTTCCAGTGGTATGAGCGCGCGGCAAAGCAGGATTGCGCCCCGGCGCAGGTCGCCCTGGGCTTCCTCCTCGAATACGGCAAGGGCGTCGCGGCCAACGCGGCACAGGCGCGGCAGTGGTATGAATTGGCGGCGCAGCAGGGTTATACCGCCGCGCAATACCGCCTGGGTCTGCTCTACCGTGATGGCGCGGGCGTGCCGCAGGACATGGCAAAAGCGCGCGCATACTTGACGCTGGCGGCGGTGCAGGACGATGCGGCGGCACAGCGGGCGTTGGCGGGATTATAGATGTCCATGAAGGGCGCACACGCCGCAAGGTAAAAATGACCGTTTGGACAAAAAGCCGGGACAATTCCCGGCTTTTTTACGCCCCGCCTTCAGTAATGGCCCGTCACCTTCCGCCATCCGCCGCGACGGCGCGCGATACCCGTGCCGGGCGCGCGGGTCTCATTGACGTGCTAAACTACCGTTCCCAATCGAAAAAACGAAAGGAGCCAAAAACATGACACACCGCACCGCCCTCTGGGCATTCCTC
>NZ_CALJAH010000207.1 GCF_938028185.1 uncultured Cardiobacterium sp.
CCGACCCTCCCCCGCTGCGGGTGCTGGCGCACCCTGCAGGGGAGGGGTTCTTTTTTATGCCTTCGGCTTGACCAGCATCCGGCCGGACATTTCCATGTGCAGCGCGTGGCAGAACCATTGGCAGTAGTACCAGTGGACGCCGGGGCGGTCTGCCTTGAAGGTGACGGACGAGGTCGCCTGCGGGCCGATTTCCATCGCGATGCCGTAGCCTTCGAGGGTGAAGCCGTGGGTGAGGTCTTCAATCAGCTCTTTGTTGGTGACGTAAACGGTGACTTCGTCGCCTTCGTTCACTTCAAATTTCGGCAGGCCGTAGGCGGGCGCGGTCGCGGTCATGTACACGCGGACTTTGTCGCCGTCGCGCACGATTTGGTTGGCGGTGTCGAGGTCAACGCCGTCTTTTTTCGCCTGTTCGCGCGCTTCTTCCCAGAATTTGTCGTCGCGGTTCCAGATGCTGACCGGGTTCACCTTGCTGCGGTGGACGATGATCATGTCGTGCGGTTCGGCATAGCTGGGGCCGTCGTGTACGAGTTTCATTTTCTCGCCGGAGATGCTGATGAGCTGGTCGTTTTCCGGTTTGAGGACGCCGACGTTCAAGAAACGGTCTTTGGAGAATTTGTTGAGGGAGACGAGCCACTGGCCGTCAGCTTCTTTGGTTTCGCCCATCGAGGTGTGGTTGTGGCCGGGCTGGTAATGCACGTCGATTTTTTCGATGATGGGGTCAACGTCTTCGCCTTTGTATTTGCGAATGGCCTTGTCGATGTTCCATTTGACCATCTGGCTGTCGATGAACAGGGTGGTGAAGGCGTTGCCCTTGCCGTCAAACGCGGTGTGCAGCGGCCCCAGGCCGAGTTCGGGCTGGGCGACGACGAGGTCTTTCGCTTCGATTTTGTCGTCGAAGAAGTCGTCCAGTTTGCGCACGTCAATGACGGTGGCGGTCGGCGAGAGTTTGCCGTTCAGCACGATGTGGATGCCGTCCGGCGCGGCGTTACAGCCGTGCGGCGAGTTCGGCACCGGGATGTAGCGGGTGTATTTGGAGCCGTGTTTGCCGTCAAGTACCGGAACGCCGTTGATTTCCTTGAAGTCGCCGTTTTTCACGCCTTCTTCGATGCGCTTGATGTTGAAGACGACCACCCAGTCGGTTTCGCTGGAGGACATTTCGCCGACGTCCAGCCCTTTTTCGGAGTTGTAGCAGGTGGAGAAGGCGTATTTGCCCTGGTAGTCGGCGTCCATGTTGTCAAGGTTGCCGTCCACCAGCACTTGCCATTTGACGTCCATGGTGTCGCCATCAATGGCGGTGAAGGCAGTCCAGTAGTCTTCCTTGGCGTTTTCGGTGTCAAGGACTTTTTTGCCGTCGTTCGGCCACGGGATGATGTGCTCGCCGTTGGCGAAGACGTAGCCGGTGCGCGGGAAGCGCTGCGGGCGCAGGCCGTGGATGCCGGAGACGTTCGGGATTTCAACCATCGCGTCGCATTTCATCACGTCGCAGCGGATGCGGCCAACGCGGGTGTTCGCCTTGTCATTGACGAAGATGTAGCGGCCGTCGTAGGTGCCGTCGGTAAAGGACATATGCGGGTGGTGCAGGTCGCCGTTGCGGAAGATGCCGCCCTTGTCTTCGAGGAATTTTTTGGTGTCGGGCAGCATTTTTTCGCGCATGACGCGGCGGCTTTCATTGGTCTGCCCCCAGCCGGTGGCACCGTCGTAGTTGAACACCGGGATGCGCATCAGCTCGCGCATGGACGGCATACCGAGGATGCGGACTTCACCAGACTGGCCGCCGGAGTTGAAGACGTAATATTCGTCCAGGTCGCCCGGTGCGACGTGGTCAATCGCCTTGCCGGCTTCTTCGGCGCTGGCGCTTTGTGAGGAGGCGAGCAGACCTGCGCCGCCCGCGACGGCACCGCCGGTGGCGACCGCTGCGCCGAGGAATCCGCGACGTTTCAGTTTTAATTGGTTGTCTTCTGACATGATGATTCTCCAGTTTAGAGGTGAAGGAATGATATACATACAGGGGAGCGCTCCCCGTGTATGTAAATCAGGTTGTCGCCCCGCTGGCGGGTGGCTCGCCACCGACCGGTTCCAGGGCAACTTCGCCGCTGCGGATGGCTTCCACCCGTTTTTGCCGCTCCGCCGCTTTCTGTGCCTTGGCGATTTCCAGCAGCAGGTGCATACAGCGGGACTTGTCATGATACAGCACCTGACAGTTCAGGCACTGGATACATTCATTCTCGTTGATATTGCCTTCGGGGAAAATCGCCTCGACCGGGCAATCCTGCGCACATTTCTGGCAGGGATTGCCGCATTCCTGATAGCGCTTGAGCCAGTTAAAGAGGCGCAATTTGGCGGGAATGGCGAGCGCCGCGCCCATCGGGCAGAGATAGCGGCAATAGAAGCGCTCGATAAAGAGACCAATCAAGAGCAGCGTCAGCGCGAAGGCGACATACGGCCAGGCGCGGCCAAACTTCAGAATAATGCTGGTCTTGAACGGCTCAACCTCGGCGAGATGCTCCGCCAGCCCCATGTCGTACAGGGAAAAACCGAACAGCAACAGGAAGATGATGTACTTAATGGCGGTCATCCGCTCATGCACCTTGAACGGCAGCTTGAGCTGCTTGACGCCGAGCTTCTGCGCGATGAAATTGGTCAGCTCCTGCAAGGCACCAAACGGACAGAGCCAGCCGCAGAAAAAGCCGCGATTCCACATCAGCGCGCCGAACGCTGTCGCGCACCAGAGGATGAAAATCACCGGGTCCATCAAAAAGACATTCCAGTTAAAACCGTGAATGAGCGAATTGGTAAAGGTCAGCACATTGACCACCGACAACTGCCCGTTCACCGAAAACTGCGCGCCGAGATAACCGCCGAGCCAGAAAAAGGTAAACGTCAAATAGCAAATACGAAAAGCCTTATAAGCGCGCGGATAACAGGTAATCCACTCCTGCAACATAAAGACGCAGACCAGCACAAAAATCGCAAACGACAGCACCGCAATCTGAATCGACTTATCCTTCCACGCCTGGCGCGCAATCTTCTCCTGCACGCTCAGTTCGCCCGCATTATCGGCGGCGGCAGACGCGCCCTCATCGGCGGCAACCGTAGCCGTTTGCGGCGGCACGGGCGGCGGCTCCACATAATCCGGGTTGGGAACCTGCTTCATATAAGACGCGGGCAGACTGTAATCCATGTCATACGTAATGAACGCCTTTTCCCGCGCGGCGGTGGCGCGCTGCACCAGCAGCTCCAACTGCCACGGACGCGCCACATCCAGCGTCTGCTCCTCCGGCACCACAAACAGCGCGATTTCCGGGAAACGCGGCGCGCCTTGGGCGAGAATATCGCCAAGGCGGCGGTGATTGCGGTCGCGGAAGTGAAAACCGCCGCCATCCTGCTTCAATTTCAGCCGGTCAAAAATCCCGCCGCGCACATAACCCGAACCCTTGAACGAATAAAGTCCTTTACCGGCGACGAGAATCGCCTGCTGATTCGGCTTCAACTGCTTCTGCAACTGCTCATAACCGGCATTGCCGAGCAAACTGCGGCCAATGGACGGCACCGACACCGGCGCATAAAACATCTCGATAAACTTATCCTGCGGGTTACTGCTTTCCGAATGCTCCGCCGCTTCCGGGTGTTTCGATTTGGCGAAAGCCTCATTAACCTCGCCGACGGTTAAATGAAACGAACGCACCGCACCATTGCCGGTCAATTCCTGCCAGGAACTGACCTTTTGATTATCCATATCCACGACCGACAATTCCTTCGGCTGTGCGGGCGCGGCATTGTCGCCTTCGCCGCCCTGCATTGCTTTCGCCGCAGCAATCGTCGAACGGGCAATCGTTTCATTAATCACCATCACCGTTACCGTCGCGCCGCTAATCACATCCGGCGCCTCCTGATTCATGCCATCGCGCGGATAATTGCGCCCGGAATACGCATCAATATAAGCATTGACCTTTTCCACCGGAATGCCAATCAGCACAATCGGCTCCGAATGCTTGACCAGCTTCGCCTTTTTAATGGTGAAATCCTTGTCCACCGCAATCATGATATGAATCGGCTTGCCGGAATAACCGCCGGACGGCACATAATTCGAGTTCAGGAAAACATAGCCGAGCACTTCCTCGCCCTTGAGCACCGGCACGATGGGCGGATTGTCCTGAATCGTGCCGTAGCCGGTGGCATCGGGGAAAAACTCGGTCGCCGGTACCTTGCCTGTGAACTCCTGCAGGGAGCCATCGCTATGAAACAGCGCCGCGCGAATCTCCTTCGCCGTCGGCATCGGCGCCGCCAGCGCGGGCTGCACAAAAAATAATGCGGCAGCGACCACCGTCGCTACCGCGAGACGCCGCAACAAAATGCTGGCGAAAGCTAACTGTCTCATGATTTCCCCACTTGATTATTGCCTTTATTGGAGTGGGGGCATTCTAACAAGACCTTCATTCCGGCGGCTTGATGAACATCAAACCTCACGCAAATCCTCGCATTTCCTCACAAAGATTTCGTGTTTGGATGCCATGCCGTTATCAGGACGCAAAAAGTCTTTTTTTGCCGCGCCATTTTTTCGCGACTGCGCCAATCAGGCCCATCCCCAACAGGGCAAGCAGCGGACACCACCAGACGAAGCGCCAGGTATAAGGAAAGTAATTCAATTTAAGTATTCCCTCACCCATCGGCGGCACGGTCACTTTTGTCAATACGCCACTGTCATCCTGCTCGACGGGCAAATAGATGCCATTGATTTTGGCGTAATAGCCATGCCACCACACCCGTGGAAAAATGAGGACGATTTCCCGGTCGTCATGGGCGGGCAATTTGATTAAATCTTTATTGTTGGTATGGCGCACCGTTTCGATGGCAATATCCGCAGGGAACACAAAGGGCTGATGATGTTTCCAGGTGGCGGTTTCCGCAAAGGGCATGGAAACAAATACTCGTTCATCTTCAACAAATATCGTTTCGCGATAGCCGCAGGCGAGCAAGGCAGATTTGTATTTTTTGAATTGGGTTTTTTCCATGGAGATGGTACTGATCTGCATCAGCCTGGCCAGGCAGGCGCCGTATTGTCGGGTATGCAGGATATGATCCAATGACGGCTCCGCTTCAAACAAACCGTGGGTAGAATGGTAAGGGAAAACTTTTTGCAGATAGATATTGCCCACCGGAACGTAACCATTCACCGATTTGATGTCATAAAAGCCAAACTGGGCAGACATCAGTTTGTCCAGCCGGTTGGCATCATCAAAAATGCCGGTCAGCGAAAGCATATGACCATCCAGATTGATACGCGGATTTATCGCAATGCGCTCTGGCGGTGTGGTGAAAGAAACGTATTCCCTGCCCAATGTGGGTTGTCCAGAGAGCATCACGAGCAGCACCACCACGGGAAAAGTGAGCAGCAAATACGGTTGCCGTTTTTCCAGAAAGTCAAAGACAAACGGTAGGATTAAAAACAGTAGCAAGCAAGAAAGCTGCACATAAGGCAGGTGCTCCTTGAATCCGACTGAGGTGAAAAGAGCGATGAGGAAAGAGACCAATATGGTCAGCAAATAGGGTTGGAAATGGCGCACGGGGTTGCCCTTGTCCAACACATGGCACACCAGCAGCCCGGTTGCCATGCTGAGAAAGGGCAGCAGCCGGAACGGCCAGCGCAACGGGCCAAACTGGGAGGGCATTTGTGTCAGCAGGAAGTAACACAGGAGCATTGCCGCCAGCAGCTGTGTGGTTGAATCTTTTTGCCAAAGCGTCTTGCCATCCCTGAAGCAAAGCGCCAGCGGCAAGAAAATGACAGAAAATCCAACCGGAATGCTTAACAGCCGGTAGCCGTTAAAGTAATGGATAAAATCATAGAACGTCGGATTAAAGCCAAATACAATGCTCGAAAGTGTCGGACGGAGAAAATTGTCTGTATTGTAAATCTCGGAAACGCGCTCTATCATCGTTGCCGAATAAAGGTATTCCGAATAGATGGGTACGGCCATCAATAGCGCCAGGATATTGACCAGCACGACCATGCCGTTGCCCAGGCGGCTCTCAGCTTTGAACCCTTCCGTAATCAGTATGAGCAGGGCGAAGGTGGCATAACCAATGACGCCGTGCGGCCAGCCGGATGCCAGCAAACAGCAGACGGAAAGGAAATGCAGCAACAGGGCTATGGGCGAAAGTCGCGTTTTGGCGAGCAGGAATGTGGCAATGGCGGCAGTTGCCCAAGCCTGACCATTGGCCGCATTCCACCAACCGGGGGCATATTGGTAGAGAAAGACGGGATTGATGGCGACAAAGGCGGCAAAGAGCAAGGTGTAAGGCCGACTAAGACGGAAATGTTCGGCGATGGTAGTGGCGGAGAGGGTAATCAGGAAAAGATTGCAGAATGCCATAAACAGGCTGGTGAGCTGCAAATTGTGTGTCTTGTATGCCAAAATGCTGGCAATAATATTCTGCGGCAGGAACAGTCCCCGATCCAGCTCGATAACCGAATTGCCGCCCAAATACATACTTTCTACAATCAGTGGTACCAGTCCGCTGCTCCAGCGTTTGCCATATTGGGTAAATGAACCGAGCATTTCGTTAATGGCATCGTCAATGATGAAAAATTGGGGTTCAAAGCAGGTGCAAATATAGATGACGAGAATGCTGTACAGTGCGGAAAAGATGATTTTGTATAAGGTCGGTATTCTGTCGGTATTCATGGACGATATTCCGGGTGGCTAGGGCAGGGCTGTGCGGGCGGGCAACAGGGGCATTATTTGGGGGCAATGGCGGCAATCAACCCGCGCACTTCTTCCGCCGTGGTCGCCCAACTGGTGCAGTAGCGCACGACGTGGCGGTCGCCATGCGCCTGCCAGTAGGCAAAACCAAAGGCGCGCCGGAAGTAATCGGCCTGTTCGCGCGCAAGGATGGGAAATTGCTGGTTGGTGGTGGACGCTCCGTAGAAATCCACGCCTTGAGCGGCAAAGGCCGCGCGGATGTCGCGCGCGTAGTCAATCGCCGCCGCGCAGATGCGCTGGTAGAGGCCGTCGCGCAGCAGCACCTCAAACTGGATGCCGAGCAGTCGCCCTTTGGCGAGCAGGCCGCCGCCGCGTTTCATCATCGCGCGGAAGTGTTCTTTATAAAGGTCGTTGCTGATGATGACCGCTTCGCCAAACAGCGCGCCGCATTTGGTACCGCCGATGGTGAAGGCGTCGCAGAGCGCGGCGAGGTCAGGCAGCGACACGTCGCTGACGCCGGGGGCGAGGGCGTAGCCGAGGCGCGCGCCGTCAACAAACAGCGGCAGGCGGTAATGGCGGCAGGTTTGCGCGATGGCGGTGAGTTCTGCCTTGCTGTACACCGTGCCGAGTTCGGTTGGCTGCGACAGGTAAACCATCCCCGGCTGCACGATATGTTCCCTGATGCCGCTCGCCAGCCAGTAGCTTTCCATAAAATCGCGCAACTGCGTGGCATTGAGCTTGCCGTCTGCACCGGGCAGGGTCAGCACCTTGTGGCCGTGCGCTTCCACCGCGCCGGTTTCATGAGTGGCAATGTGGCCGCAGTCGGCGGCAATCACCCCCTGCCACGGGCGGAGGATGCTGGCGATGACGGTGGCGTTGGCCTGCGTGCCGCCGACGAGGAAATGTACGTCCGCCGCCTCATCGCCGATGAGCGCGCGGATGGTTGCCCGCGCCGCGTCGCAGTAGGGGTCGAGGCCGTAGCCGGCGGATTGTTCGAGGTTGGTCGCGGCGAGCGCGTCGAGAATCGCCGGGTGGCAGCCCGCGAGGTAGTCGTTGCCAAATTGCGCCATGAGGTTCTCCGGTTGGGGTTGAGGGGCGACATTTTACATACAGGATAGCGGGGAAGGTGTATGTATAGCCATCCACCGAAAGCCTCATACGGTGTTGCGCCTGGTACAGCACTTTGGGAGCATTGCCATAAATCTGATGACATCACCCGGAATCGCCATGCGCAAAATCCTCCTTCTGACCGCTCTTGCCTGTGCCGCCGTCCGCGCGGAAACCGTTGATGACGCCCGCCTGCCGTTTTTCCCCGTCCTGCCCGCCGCGGACATTCATGTGCTGCCGCCTGAGGCGGGCAACAGTCCGCGCCGCCTCGTCCCAGAAGATTTGCTGCGGCACGTCAACAACCTCGAAATCATCGCCGCGGACACGCCCGTCACGGCGGCGCAGATGGACGAACGGCACGGCACCGTTATCGTCGCCGGGCAACGGCAATGGTTGCGGCAAATCGCCGCGCTGCCGCTGACGCCGGTCGCGCCGCCGCCGCATGACCGCGCCGATTATGCGCTGCGGTTACGCAAAGACCTGCGCCCCATCGCCACTATCGCCCTGCAAAAAGCCGGTGACGGCGGCTGGTTCGTCTTCCTGCCGCCCGCGCGCGCCGCTTACCGCCTCACCGACCCCGGCGGCACGCTCGCACGCCTGCTCGCATCGCCCGCCGCGCCGCTGCTTCCCTGGGATGAAGTGCCGGTCGTGGTCAGCGAGGCCGACAAGAACGATGCGGTGAAAAATTCATTTTCCGCGCTGCGTGACGAGCGCAAACCCCAGGATTACAGCGAGGCGGAGCGGGAGCGGATGGCCGTGGCGCGGCTGCGCCTGCGCGCGCTCTACCAGCGGGAAATCGAGCCCGGTTATGCGGACATCCGCTATCAGGCGCCGGATGGCACTTTCTTCCCCCTGAGCGAGGAAGACCTGCGCACGATGGACGAACGGCAAACAAGCGATTGCCAGTGGCGGGAAGAAATGGCCTTCCCCTGTCAGGCGGAGCAGCTCATTGCGGGCAAGGAACAGGCGGCGGGCGGCTATCTGCAAGGCGAACGCGAAATGACGCTGGCGATGCTGGCGCCATACGCAGGCGGCGACACCGTGCCGCTGTTGCCGCCGGAGGTGTGGCAGGCCGCCAACCAGATGGATACCCGCGAGCGTGCCTTTGTCAAAGACGACATTTTTGACCGGCCGGGCGCCGTCTCCATGCGCTGCTTTGGCCCGCTGCCGCATCTCGCGCCGTGGGCGCTGCTCCGGCCGGGGTTGGCTCGGCTGAAGCCGCAAACTGCCTCGGTGCTGCCGCCGGACATCGCCGCGCTGCCGATGACGCCGCTCAGGGAAAAACTCTCGCTGACCCGCACCGACATCAGCTACGGCTTCGCCCTGTTCCGGGATGGCCGCTTCATCGCCGCGCGTGCGCTCATCATGCACCGCTCCGGCAGGCATTGGCTGGTGATTGACCCCGTGCATGACCGGAGCTATTACCTCAACGACCCGGCGCAGCGCCTGCGGCAGCTTTTCACCCGCGATACCGTTGTCACCTTTCGTTAGGG